>JAPPKP010000432.1 GCA_028819955.1 Rhodospirillaceae bacterium
TCGGCCTCGACGTGCTGGCGATGACCAAGCAGATCGGCCGCAACCCGCCGGCGCTCGATGCGCTCAAGGCGGGCGGGATCGACCGCTTCGTCGCGGTCGACATGGCTTGTGCCCGGCCGATCCATGCGAGCGGCCACGGGCTCGCCCACATCGGCCATCTCGGCCAGATCCCGCGCCACGATGCGGCGGAGGCCGCGGCCATGCGCGCCGACTACTGGACCGTCTTCAACGAGCAGAAGGCGGCCGAGGCAGCGCGGGCTGCAGCGGCACACGGCCACGAGCAGGCGCTGATCGCGCGCATCCAGGCACCGGGCGACACCTTCTATTCCGGCCACGAGGGGGGCTTCGACGCCGCTGCCGTCGAGGCGGTGGCGGATGCGCTCGACCGCGCGCCGGGCGGCCGTTTCGCCGGGCTCACCACCTTCCCCGCCCTGCTCTTCGACGAAGCCTCGGGCGAGGCGCGGCCGACGCCCAATCTCGCGACCCTGAGCGAGGCCGCATCGCGGCTCGGCAAGCAGGGCCGGCAGGGCATCGTCATCAACGCGCCGGGCACCACGTCGGCCCGGGTGATGGCAGCGCTGGCGGAAGGCGGCGCGACCCAGGTGGAGCCCGGCCACGGGCTCACCGGCACGACGCCGCTCCACGCCCGCACCGACCTGCCGGAGCGCCCGGCGATGCTCTACCTCACGGAGGTCTCCCACCTCCACCAGGGCCGGGCCTACTGCTTCGGCGGCGGCCTCTACATCGACCCGGTGTTCGCGCCCTACCCGCTCAAGGCGCTGGTGGGCCCGGACCCGGAGGCGGCGCTGGCGCAGGAGGTCGACGCCGCCACCCCGGACCCGGCGATGATCGACTACTACGGCCAGCTCCTGCCGGAGCGCCACCAGCGCGCCCAGGTGGGCGACACGGTGATCTTCGGCTTCCGCGCGCAGGCCTTCTTCACCCGTGCCGTCATCGTGCCGGTCGCGGGCGTGGCCAGCGGCCGGCCCGAGGCGAAGGGAGTCTGGACGACCGACGGCCGCCCGGCTTCATGGCCCGCAAAGGGCGCGCGCTAAGCGCTCCTAGTGTTCTGTTTCTGAAGTTCGCATGGTTTGGGTTGACCGTGCAGTTTCCCCGACTCTCCAATTCTGCTCGTCATGCCCGGACTCGATCCGGGCATCTCTCTGCCAGATCCGTTGAGTCCCGAGCCGACACTTGGATGGCCGGGTCAAGCCCATTGCTGTCCGGTTTAGATTTTGGCGAAGGGGATTTGGAGTTGGTCATGGGGTTTTGGGTTGTCCGGGGGCGGTTCGAAGAGGTCGGTGAGGGCTCGGCGCTGGAAGGTCGTCTTGGCGACGAGGCGGGCGATGGCCTGGAGGCCGAGCTCGGTTTCGGTTCCGATCTGCGCGAGCCGCAGCAGCAGGTAGGCAATCAGCGCGGTGACGATCTGGATGCGCACGGCGTTCTCGCTGGCGCCGAGGAAGTGCCGGATCTTCAGGTTCTGCTTGATCCATTTGAAGAACAGCTCGATCTGCCAGCGCTGCTTGTAGAGCGCCGCGATCTCCTCGGCCGGCGCGTCCAAGTCGTTGCTGAGGAGCGTGATCACCCTGCCGCTGTCGATGCGCACGTCGATCAGGCGCACCGGCTTGTCGAAGGGGTTGCTTCGGCTGGATGCCAGGCGCGTGGACAGCCGGGCGACACGGTCGGCCAGGACCGGCCCCTCCGGCTCTGTCGCGCGGGTCTCGATCGTTCTCGTCGGCGAGTTCTTCTTCAGGCGGGTGACGAAGCGGCAGCCCTCGGCGTCGAGCGCAGCCCAGAAGCCGAAGTCGTAGTAGCCCTTGTCGAAGACGTAAGTTGCGCCGGGCTCGATGGGAAAGCGCTTGGCCGGCGTGATGTCGTTCATCCTGACCGAGGTCACGGCAAAGCAGACTGGCGCGTCCGCGCCTGGGTCGTAGACCACGTGCAGCTTGACGGCACCGTCGGCCTCCCAGCTCTCGATCCGCTTGCCGACCATCACTCGGGTCGCATCGATCAGGCGCAGCATCTCCTTCCCGCGTCGGCCACCCCTGCGGCCCAGCTCTCCGACCAGGGCCTCCAGCACGTCCTCGAACAAGGCCGCCGGACGCACCCGGTTGGCATCCGCCAGCGTGGACCGGCGCACCGGTTCCAGCCCGAGATGGGCATGGCAGCCCGGAAAGCGTTCCAGCGCACCGACCGTCTCGCGCAGCGAGCGCGAGCCCGAGAGCTGACAGAACACCATGGCCTGGAGCTGGCTCCACGACGACAGACGCCGGACCCGGTAGTCCGCCCGGTGACGCTCCACCAGCTTGTCGAAACGCCAGCGCGGAAACGCCTTCATCAAACCGCCGAAAACCGTATCCTGATAGGGCATGGCTTGGGCTCCACTTCGAGCTTCGATTCAACAGGTCTTGCGAAAACCCAGTTGAATCCAAGCCATGCACCCTGTCCACCCTTCCTAAAGGAGATTATATACGAAAGTCCCAATTTCTCGTGTCGAGCACATTTTGAGTTGACCGGTTTATGTACCAGATGAGTTGACCGCT
>JAPPKP010000177.1 GCA_028819955.1 Rhodospirillaceae bacterium
CCGGCTTCGAGCAGCAGCACGCTGTTGTCCGGGTCCGCGCTCAGCCGGTTGGCCAGCACGCAGCCGGCGGAGCCGGCGCCCACCACGATGTAGTCGAACTCGTCCATGCAGCTCCCTGCCTTGCCGATTCCACAAGATATGTCTGGGCGTCGCGACAGGCCAGCCGCGCCAACCATCGGAGTTGATGACGGTGCTGGGGTCCACCCGGCCGCGGATGGTGCCCTGCAGGGTCGGCCTCGAGCAGTCGGGCACGATCTCGGTATAGGCTTGGCCCTGGCGCTCGAAGATGCCGAAGACGACGGTCTTGCAGTAGGCGCCGCGCCCGCGTTTGCCCTTGACCCGGCGCGCCCCGAAGAGGCTTTCATCAACAGCCAGGCAAGTCTCTTCTTAATTTCTACGGCCGCGGTCGAGCTGCTTTCACGAAGCGGCCCGGTCGACAGGTCTCCTATGCCGGGTGGTCGCCGATCGGCCCAAGCCTCAGCATCGGGTTCTCGTGCATCCGACGAACTCAACGCCCACACGTAGCGATTCGAGATCTGGCCGGGCCGATCTCAGGAGGTGAACTGCGCCAATACCCAGAGCACCGTCACCTTGGTATACCGAGGGAGACAGCGGGCCGGTTGGCTCCACGGCACGAACGAACGCTTACCCCGGTTTAGGCTCAAAATGGTAATCTCCCGCCGCAGTCCGTCAGTAGGAGACCTCAGTTTGAAAAATGCTGCATTCAGTTCGATGGCTAGTCCTACAGATTCCGGGCCTCAGGCTGAATAAAGGGAATGTTTATGCAATTATTACAATATGTTATTGAGAAGGCGCGGAAATCGCTTCGACTTGTTCCGGGCATCTCCCTCAGCCGGGCCCGCAGGACGCTGGGCGAGCACGTGGATGGCCGGGACAAGCCCGGCCACGACGTGTTGAGGTGGGCACGGACAGACACGCCGCGAGCGGGACGCCAGGCCCATGCTTTCGCGTAACGCCCAAGGGCTCTACTGGATGGGCCGCTATCTCGAGCGGGCGCAGCACGGCTGCCACCTGCTGGCGGAGCAGTTCATCATCATCGAGGACCGGCCGGTCGAGCAGATCGACCAGAGCTGGCGGCGCCTCTACATGGCCGTCGGCCGCACCCCGCTGGGCGGCCACATGGACCCGCTCCCCGATAACGAAGACTTCATGCTGGCGGACGCCTACACGCTGGCCGACGACCTGACCTTCGAGCCAACCAACCCCGATGCGATCCGCAACTGCGTTGCGGCGGCGCGCGAGAGCGCCCGGCAGGTCCGCAACATCATCCCGGACAAGATGTGGTCCTCCCTCAACCTCGCCTACTTCGACCTGCGCGATGTCGAGATGGAGACCATCTGGAACAACCAGCCGGGCACCTTCTATGACCGCACCGAGGGCGCCATCCGCACCGTCTCGGGCGTCGCGGAGGGCACGATTTACCGGGACGACGGCTGGTACTTCCTGCAGCTCGGGCGCTTCGTCGAGCGGGCGCAGCTGATTGCCGCGCTGATGAACGCGCATATCGCTCTGTTCCCGACCGCCGCGCCCGACTGCGAAGCGGACTGGCTCTCGCTGCTCTGGATCTGCGAGGCGCACTTCGCATACCGCCGCCTCTACTCCCTCGAGCTTCGCCCGCCCCGCATGGTCGACTTTCTGGTCACCGATCCCGCGCTGTCGCATTCGATCCGCCATGCGCTGGCGCGCATCGTGGATGCACTCGACGCCGTCTCCAGCGGCCCGCGGCTTCGGATCGAGGCCGAGCGCCGCGCGGGCCGCATGGCCGCCAGCATCGACCACGACTGGCCCGATCGCGACCGCACGGACGACGATGCCACGCGCTCATCGCTGCAGGAATTCGGCGCATCCTGCCGCCTGCTGCACGACGAGATCGCGGCCGCTTACTTCAACTACGAAATTGAGGACGCGCCGTGAGCGGGGACACACCTTGAGCGGAGACACGCCACGGCGGTTCCTGGTCGAGCACCTCTCGGACTTCCGCTACACGGAGCCGGCGCAGGGCAGCCTGATGGTGCTGCGCCTGCACCCACGGATGGACGGCGGGCAGCGGGTCGCCTCCTTCGCCCTCGAGATCGACCCCGCCGCCGCGCCGATCGCATTCCAGGACCCGTTCGGCAACGCCTGTCACCTGTTCAACGTCCACCGGTCGCACGAGCACACCGGCGTGAAGTCGCGTGCGGAGGTCGAGACGGCGCCGGCGCCGGACCTGCCGGTTCGTATGGAGGGCGATGCCTGGGATGCGCTGGCGGAGGCCGCGCCCCCCCTCGCCTACTGGGAGTTCCTTGCGCCCAGCCAATTCGCGCGCCCGAGCCCGGCGCTCGCGGCTTTCGCGGGGGCCAACGGGCTGCGCAAGGGCGGCGACCCGCTCTCCTCGCTGCTGGATCTAGGGCGCGCGCTGCACGGCGCCTTCCGCTACGAGCCGGGCAGCACGGCGGTGGATTCGCCGATCGAGCACATCCTGGAAACCGGCAGCGGGGTCTGCCAGGACTACACCC
>JAPPKP010000221.1 GCA_028819955.1 Rhodospirillaceae bacterium
AGGTTGAACAGGCTGGGCGCGTTGCGGTCGACGGTCCGGTGCCCGCGGCTGCGCGGCAGGCCGTCGGTCCAGGCCTGCTTCGGCGGGTGGCAGGTTGCGCAGGAGACCGAGCCGGAGAGCGACAGGCGCGGATCGAAGAACAGCGCCCGGCCGAAAGCGACGGCGGCCGGTTTGCCGGAGACCCGGTTGCTCGGATCGGGCTGCAAGGCTGGCGGCCACGGCCCGTGGCGCAGAATGCGGCGCTCTTCCCCGGCAGTGAAGTCGAGCGCCGGCGCCGGCGCGGCGATGCCGGAAAGTACTAGGAATACGATCGCGAGGCCCGACAACCCCGCGGCGACGCACGCGCCGAAACGCCGAAGTATCACTCCAGTACCGATTCAGCGGTCAGCGTCTCCCGGCCCGCCGCGCCGCGCACATCCAGGATCAGCTGCCAGCGCCCCGGCATGTGGAACATCAGGCCTTCGGCGGTTCCGGACAGGCCGTTCAGTGTCACCGCGGGCCGGTAGTTCATGCCGTGCCGGTGGTCCGGCATCCAGCCGCGCACCTTGACGCGGTCGACCGGCGGCCCGCACAGAAGGAAACGGATGGAAAAATGTGCGCTGACCGGGATGGGGGCAGGTTCCGATCTCCACCATGCCGTCCATCGCTCGCCGGCGACACTCGCGCCGCCGGTCCAGCCCTCGGGACGGTCGCAGGCTGCCGCCTGGCCGGCCGCGAGAACGAGGGCAAGCGCGGCGGCCAGCGCCGGTCCGCCGAGGCGCCACCGGGCCAAGGCTATTCTCGGAGGTTTGCGAGGTGGGGCCGGATCATCGCCTCGCCGTTGCGCCAGGCGATCTTCTCAGCGAGGTCGGGCGGCAGGTCGCCCAGCCATTCCCGGGTCCAGTCCGCGTGCTGGACGACATAGTGCCAGCGCTCCGGCGTGAAGGTGTCGGTGCCGACCATGACGCGGTCCGGGAAGGCGGCGAACAGGGCGCGCCAGTCGTCATCGACCCGGCCGTCATGGGCATGCTCGCTGCGGAAGGCTAGGTCGGTCCAGAGCTTCGCGTGCTTCCCGAGCATCGGGCCGACGACGTCCGGACCGACGAAGCCGGCATGGGCCCACAGCACCCGCGCTTCCGGCCATTGGGCGAAGATCTCGTCGACCGCGCCGGCGTCCGAATGGGCGTGCAGGAGAAGATTGTGCTGCCGCGCCAGCTCGATCATGCGCCGCGGCACGGCCTTGTCGGTTTGCGCGGCGAAGAGGTGAAATTCGCCGACCGCGACCCACTTGAAGCGCTTCAAACGATCCTCGAGGAAGTCGATCACCGACGGATCGTCGACCCAGCGGCCGATTTCACCGCGCCGGCGGTAGGGGCGCAGGCTCGGCAGGACGAGGTCGGGCGCCGCGGCGTAGAGCGCGCGCGTGCCGGCGTCGCCCGAGCTCGACACCAGCGCCCGCTTCAGCCCCGCCTGCTCCAAGATGGCGACGGCTTCGCCGGCGGAGAACCGCTCGGCCGCGTCGTGGCTGAAATGGATATGGGCGTCGAAGATCGGCATCGGCGTACCGACGGCGCGGGCCGCCGAGGGCAGCAGCGCCGCTGCGGCCGAAGTTGCGAGGAAGCGACGGCGCGAGATTATGGCAGGGCTCCTTCCTGCTGGCGCCCTGGAATCCTGTCACTCCCGGCCGCTGCAAGGCAAGCCCGCTTTGCTTACGGGGTGCCGTATTCTACGGTGCACGGAGGGAGGCGGGCGATGGATGCAAAGGCGGAAGCGCTGGCGGCAGCGGCTGCGGTTGACGAGGCCAGGCTCTGGTCCCGCCAGATGGCGATGGCCGAGATCGGCGCGACCGAACGCGGCGGGGTCAACCGCGCCGCGCTCTCCGACGAGGACAGGGCCGCCCGCAAGCTGATGGTGGAATGGGCCGGCGATCTCGGCTTCGAGGTCGCAACCGACGGCATCGCGAACCTCTACATCCGCCTTCCCGGCCGGCAGGCGGACGCTGCGCCCGTGGTGACGGGGAGCCACCTGGACAGCCAACCGCGCGGCGGCAAGTTCGACGGCGCTTACGGCGTGATCGGCGGCTTCGAGGCGCTGGAGGCCATCGCGCGCGCAGGCATCGAGCCCGAGCGGCCCATCGACCTGGTCGCCTGGACCAACGAGGAAGGCGGTCGCTTCCAGCCGGGCGCCATGGGGTCTGCGGTGTTCGCCGGCGTGCTCAGGCTGGAAGACCAGCTCGGGATCGAGGACCGCCAGGGTGTGACGCTCGAAGCCGCGCTCGCAGAGACCCTCGCCTCGACGCCGGGGCTGCCGCACCGACCCTTCGGCCATCCCTTCGCGGCTTACGTGGAGGCGCACATCGAGCAGGGGCCGCGGCTGGAGAATGCCGGCACGACCATCGGCGCCGTGACGGGGATCCAGGGTCTCTACTGGTTCACCGTGGAGGTGAGGGGCGAGGAGGCGCATGCCGGCACCACACCGCTCAAGGGGCGCAAGGACGCGCTCAAGGCGGCGGTCCACATGGTCCACGCGCTCG
>JAPPKP010000371.1 GCA_028819955.1 Rhodospirillaceae bacterium
ATGCCGACGGAGAGCGCGAGGTTGCGGGCGAACGGACTGCGCCAGGCGCGGCCGCGGCGGCCCCGGCCGGCGGTCTGCACCTCCGCGAGGAGCGCGGTCCCGTCGATGCTTCCGCTCGACCCCCTGCGGACGAGCTCCGTATTGGTCGAGGGAATGTGCGCGGCGAGTTCGAGCGCACGGAGCCATTCCGTGGCGGGTGGAGCGAGGTGCGCGCGGATACGCTCCGCGGAGAGCAGTTCCACGGAATCCGCCAGGTACGCCCGGTTCCCATCGGTCGAGACGCCCGCCGCGGCGAGCTCCCGCAGCAAGGCGGTGTCCGCGGGGTCGACGGTCGCCACGCGTCGCGCGGCGAGTTCGTCGAAGACGCTCTCGATTTCCATTCCGCCCCGCCGGCCGGCGACCGGACTCAGGCGCTGCCGAAGATCTCCTCGACGTGACCCTTGGGCAGCGGCTGCGTGGCCTTGGACACCGCATAGGTGAAGGCAACCGACACCGCCTCGCCCATCGCCGCGCAGGAGAAGGGGTTCGGGCCTTCGGCATGCAGCCAGGCCACGACGTCGTGTGCGACGCCGGAGCCGAACCAGGCCGGATCGAGCAGCTGCAGGTGCAGAACGAGGAAAGTCAGGAAGCCGCTGACCAGGCCGGCATAGGCGCCCCGCCTCGTCACGCCGCGCCACAGCGCTCCCACGACCAGGGGACCCGCGAAGGCCGCCATCATGCCGCCGTTGCCGATCCACACGATCAGCGCGATGTTCACGTCGATGAGGGCCCAGGCCATCCCCATGCAGATGAGGAGCACGACCACCGTGCTCACCCGGCTGATCTGCAGGACCTGGCGATCCAGCGTGGCTTCGTCCGGGACCCTTGCGAGGCGTGGAGCGATCGTGCGGCGGTACAGGTCGTTGGCGATGATCTGCGACGAGGACACGACCAGGCCGTCGGCCGTGGACATGATCGCCGCGAGGATGCCGACCCCGATCAGGGCCGCGAGCCAGGTGGGGAACAGCTCGATGAAAACCATCGGCAGCGCGGCGTTCGGCGTGCTCCCGTCGGCGTAGAGCGCATCCCCGAACAGCGCCCGCGCCAGGAAACCGCCGAGGCCCATCATCCCCAGCGTCAGTCCGAACGCGAAGGCGAGCTTGATGAACGTCTTCTGCTGCGAGGTCTGCTTGAGCGCCCAGAGCTTGTTGCCGAGGTGCGGCAGCAACCCGAGGGGGATGTGCGCGAACAGCACGGCGATGATGGCCCACCACGAGTGGTAGAGCGGCGTGTCGGGGTTCAGCGGCCCGACCAGGTTCGCATCCTGGTCGCGCATGCGGTCGATCACGGTGGTCACGCCGCCGTCCATGCCGACGCCGAACAGGAACAGGAAGATGACGACCACGGCGAGGATGAGCATCATGAAGCCCTGCACGCCGTCGGTCAGGATGTCCGCGTGGGCGCCCCCGAGCACCACGTAGAACAGCAGCACGGTCGTGGTGATGATCAGCGCCCAGACCGGGGGCAGGCCCAGCATCGTCTCGAACATCACGAGCCCCGAGACCAGCTGGCCCGCCAGGTAGAAGAAGAGCACCAGCGAGAAGATCGACACGAGGACCCGTATGCCCTCGGATCCGTAGCGGTCACCGAGGTACTCCGGGATCGAGCGGTTGCCGAAGCGGTTGCCGGCGGTCGCGATCAGCCGCATCGAGATGAGCACGCCGAAGTACACGCCCATGGGGTACAGGAAGTTGCCCCATGCGCTCGGCAGGCCCCACTCGTACGCGAGCCCGGGGCTGCCCAGGAACGTTGCGCCGCTCGCCGTCGTCGCGGCGAACGCAAGCGCCAGGAACAGCGGCCCGTAGGACCCGCGCGCGGTCGCGAAGTCGTCCGCATGGGCGATGCGGCGCTGGCCGATGACGCCGAGCGCCAGCATGCCGCCGATGTAGAGCACGAGGAACAACCAAGACCACGTGATGAGCGACATTGCGACCCCCGGGGCTAAGCCTTCCGGACGATGTTAGCGCAACGCCTGGCGTGGCCCGCCCACAACGGTCATCCCGGCGTGCCGGACGCCCGCCGCCGGCCGAGCAGCAGTACTCGGACGTCGCCCCGCGCATTGGCCGTGGCCCAGAGCAAGTACGGGAGCAGCACCACCGCGCCGAACAGGGCGAACAGCCCGAGCACGATGCCGGCCGCCGTGAAGTCGTGGCGCCAGGCGATCCAGAGTGCGGCGAGCATGACGTAGATCAGGAAATCGAGATTGATCTGGCCGGGCCAGCCCATCGCGGCCAGATCGCCGAAGAAGACCTGCAGGAAGCCGATCCCGTGGTTCGCCACCACGGCGAGCGTGTATGCCCCGAAGACAGCCAGGTGAGGTGGTCCCGGTTCGTTGGACAGTCCGAGGGCGAAAATAAGGTGTACTCCGACTGAGTTGATGCCCTCGATGAAGGAACCCTGCCGGCGCAAGCTGACGCTGTCAACGGCATCGTCGAGGCGCCGGCGGTCGTGATGTGAGAGAGCCGGTCGGTG
>JAPPKP010000417.1 GCA_028819955.1 Rhodospirillaceae bacterium
TGACCTCGAAGAAGTGGAAGTGGCTGCCGATCTGCACCGGGCGGTCGCCGGTGTTGGTGACGGTGACCGAGCCCGTCCTGCGGCCCGCGTTCAGCTCGATCTCCTGGTCCGGCGTGATGATCTCGCCGGCGCGGGGGCCGGGCGGGCTCTCGGCCTGACCGGGGCGGATCGGCTGATGCACGGTGATGAGCTTGGTGCCGTCTGGGAACATCGCTTCCACGTGAATCACGGGAATGAGCTCCGGCACGCCGGGCAGCACGTCATCCGACGTGAGGATTTCCGCGCCGTAGCCCATGAGGTCCTTGAGCGAGCGGCCCTCTCGGGCGCACATGAGGAGCTCGTCGCAGATGTAGGCGACGGCCTCCGGATGGCTCAGCTTGATGCCGCGGCGCCTGTGCTCGCGCGCGAGCTGGGCGGCCGTGAAGATGGTGAGCCGCTCCTTCTCCGTCGGATTGAGGTTCATCGACCGTCGTCTCCCTTTTGCGTCCCATCACCAGATTAGTCGCCGGCCCCCGTGGAAAACAGGCGAATTTGCCGGCATCGGCCGCTCGCATACACTCGCCGCCGCGTCAGGAAGGAGCCCTGCCCATGATCGCCAACGCCAACCGCCAGATCGTGCTCGCCGCGCGCCCGGAGGGGCCGCCAAAGGAGTCGGATGTCCGCCTCGTCGAGGCGCCCGTGCCCGAGCCGACGGACGGCGAGCTGCTGGTGCGGACGATCTGGCTCTCCCTCGACCCCTACATGCGGCTCAGGATGGGCACGGGCTTGCGCTACTACCCGCCGATCCCGCTCGGCGACGTGATCGTGGGCGGTGCGGTCAGCAAAGTGGTGGAGAGCCGGCATACTGGCTTCCAGCCCGGCGATATCGTCGACGACTACACCGGCTGGCAGGACTACGCCATCGCGAAAGGCGCGAGCGCGCGCAAGGTTGATCCGGCATTGGGGCCGCTTTCCACCGCCATCGGCGTGCTCGGCATGCCGGGGCTCACCGCGTATCTCGGCCTCGTCAAGGTCGGCCGGCCTGCGCCGGGCGATACGGTCGTGATCTCGGCAGCAGCGGGCGCGGTGGGCGCGGTCGCGGGCCAGGTGGCGAAGATCGCGGGCTGCCGCGTGGTCGGCATCGCCGGCGGGGCGGAGAAGCTGCGCTATCTGACGCAGGAGCTCGGCTTCGACGAGGCCATCGACCGCCACACGGACGACCTGCCCGGCGCCCTCGCCCAGGCCTGCCCCGACGGCATCGACGTCTACTTCGAAAACGTTGGCGGGCCCATCGGCGATGCGATCTATCCGCTACTCGCCCACGGCGCGCGCGTGGTGATCTGTGGCGGCATCTCCCACTACAACGCGACCGAGCCGCCCCGAGTCGCGAGCCACCTCGCGCCCATCCTGTTCACCGAAGCCGAGGTGAGGGGCTTCAACATCTTCTCCTACGGCGCGCACTACGAGCACGCGCGCAAGCGTCTCGCCCGCTGGCTTGCCGACGGCCGCCTCGCCTTCAAGGAGGACATCGTGGAGGGGCTCGAGAACGCGCCCCTGGCGTTTCAGCGCCTCTTCGACGGGCGCAACTTCGGCAAGCTTCTGGTCAGGGTCTCGGCGGAGTAAGCCGCTGCGCTTACGACCTCTACTCGTGCCCGTGGACGTGATCCTGGCCGACCCGGATGCAGACCGGCACGGGCCGGTCTCTGTCGGGGTTGGGGGGTGCGTCGTACATGTGCTCCAGCTCTTCGAGCACGACGGCGGTGATGTAGGGGAGCGGCAGCCCCATGGCCTCGTTTACCGGCACCCAGCCGAGGTCGAGAAGCTCGCCGTTGCCGCCGAGGGTGCCGGATAAATCGGTCCCGCGCGCCAGGAAAAACCGCGCGTTGAAGCGGCGCGGCAGCCCCGGCGGCGTCACCGCGCGGTAGATGTAATCGAGCCTGTCCAGTGCCGGTGCCAACCCGGTCTCGTGGAAGGCCTGCCACTCGGGCCGCACCCTTCCATTCGCCGCCGGCGCCTTGAGCCCGAGCGCAAGCCCGGTCTCTTCGAAGGTCTCGCGCACGGCCGCGGCAGCCAGCGAGCGGGCGCGCGCCGGTGTGCACGCGCGCGCAAGCCGCGCTGCGACTGCAGGCCGCAACTCCGTCGCCGGGCGCACCCAGCGGTCGCAGGGCTCGACGCCGCCGCCGGGAAACACGTACTGGTCCGGCATGAAGACACTGCGGCGGGGGCGGCGGCCCATCAGGACCTCGGGCCCATTTGCCCCGTCGTTCACCAGGACCAGCGTGGCGGCGTCTTTCGGTCGGGGACTCCGACGGTTCACGTCATTTTCTCTCCGTAGCGCGGCGGCGCATCTTACGCGCAAGCGCCGGCAATGCCGATGGTGGATCGGCACTTCTCCACTCAGGCCGCCAACATTGCACCGGGGCGGTGTTTCCGTTACCTCTCAAGGCTGTGCGGAAGGACCAAGGCACGGCGGGCCGGCATGGACTTGAGCGGCATGGCGGGCACGGTTGCTGACCCC
>JAPPKP010000413.1 GCA_028819955.1 Rhodospirillaceae bacterium
AACTGGAAGCTCCTGATGGAGAACTTCATCGAGCCCTATCACGTGCCCTTCGTGCACGCGACGACCACCGAGCAGCCGCTGACCGACCACTACACCCTGAACGAGCCGGGCTGCCTGGGCTGTGCTGTGGATGTCTCTCGCACGGCAAAGCGGGACGACACGCTCTCGGCGGATTCCCGCTACCTCACGATCTTCCCGAACTTCTCGCTGGGGATTTACTTCCCGGACCAGGTTGGTGTGCACCTGGACGTGCCGCTGGCGCCCGACCGCACCCTCCAGCGCCGCGCCGTCTACAGCCTCAAGCCCGAGCCGCCGTCGGCCGAAGAGGCCGAACAGCTCGCGACGCTCTGGCGCGACGTGCACGTGGAGGACCAGGTGATCTGCGAGCGGCTCCAACAAGGCCGCGCATCCGCCGTCGCCGACGATGGCGGCGTGCTCTCCCCGGTGTGGGAGGACTCGGTGCGGAGCTTCCAGGAGCTGGTGGTGAGCCGCCTGCGATGAACGTGAGGCCTTGATTCCGGCGAGGAATACGGGCTGGCGGTCCGTACGCCGGATCGCCTACTCTGCCGCGCCGCCATCCAGGGAGAATCACCATGCAGCTTCTACACACCATGCTCCGCGTGGGCGACATGCAGCGCTCCGTCGATT
Source organism: Rhodospirillaceae bacterium (assembly GCA_028819955.1). Next base: position 649 of record JAPPKP010000413.1, read on the forward strand.
TCTACACCAAGGTCGTCGGCATGGACCTGTTGCGCACCACCGAGCGACCGGACCAGGGCTATTCGCTCGCCTTCGTCGCCTTCAACGGCGGCAACAAGAACGGCGAGGCCGAGCTGGAGCTGACCTACAACCACGGCGTCTCGGACTACGACCTCGGCTCCGCGTACGGGCACATCGCGCTCGGCGTGGACAACGTTGCCGAGACCTGCGAGCGGATCAGGGAGGCGGGCGGCAACATCACGCGTGAGGCGGGGCCGGTCAAAGGCGGGACCACGGTGATCGCCTTCGTGGAGGACCCGGACGGCTACAAGGTCGAGCTGATCGAGATGGGCACGCACGGGAGCTGAACCCGCGCGACGGGCGAGCCCATGCCGGTGGTGGAGGGCAGGCCCGACGTTCAGCGCGACGCCGAGAGGGCCTTCGCTGTTCTGGAGCGGGGCGGGATCGCCATCCTGCCCATGAGCGTCGGCTACTCCGCCATCGGCGGCTCGGCCGCGGCGCTGAAGACGATTTTCGAGACCAAGCGGCGCACGCCATCCAAGCTGAATGCGATGCTCGGCGACATGGCCCTGCACCGCGAGCTTCACGTGCTCGATCAGACGGGGTGGGACGTCGCCAGCACCTTGATCGAGGACCTCGACCTGCCGCTCGGCGCGATCGCGCCGGCGCGCATGGATCATCCCATCCTGCGCGAGATGGAGCCGGACGCGCTCGCCGCCTCCACCAGCGTCGGCACCGTGCTGATGCTGCTCAATGCAGGGCCGTTTCACGCAGCGATCACGCGGCTCAGCCGCGAGGCGCAGCACCCGCTGTTCGGCTCGTCCGCGAACCTCTCGCTCTCCGGCACGAAGTTCCGCATCGAGGATATCGAGCCCGAGCTGATCGCGATCGCCGACATCGTCATCGACCACGGGCTTCGCCTCTATCACCTGTACCGGGCCTCATCGACCCTGCTCGATCTGGAGAGCTTCGAGGTGGTGCGTTACGGCGCCTGCTTCGAGCTCATCGCCGACGCGCTGAAACGCCGCTTCGGGATCGCGCTGCCTCCGCCACCACTGGGCCACATCCGCGACTTGATCGGCGACCTCCCCTGACCCAGCATCGACGGTCCAAGCCGGGGAGACGCCCATGAAGATCGCCCGTATCGAAACCATCCCTCTCGTCATCCCGCACGATCACGGCGGGCCGCCGCCGGCGTGGGGCGGGCAGGCATGGCAGGGGCTTACCATTCTGCTGGTCCGGGTCGAGACCGAGGACGGCGCCTGTGGCTGGGGCGAAGGCTTCAGCTACAACTGCATGCCGGCGCTCCAAGCAGTCATCGACGCGACGGTGGCGCCAATCCTGATCGGGCGCGACGCCACCGATATCGCGTCGCTCAACCGCGAGTTGCAGCAGGCGCTGCACCTCTTCGGCCGCTACGGCATTACCATGTTCGGTATCTCCGCCATCGACATCGCGCTCTGGGACCTCGCGGGCAAGCGGGCGGGGCTGCCGCTCGGGCAACTCCTCGGCGGGCCGGCCACGCCGCCGCCGGTTCCGGGCTATGCGAGCCTGCTCAAGTATCGGGACCGCGAGCTTGTCGCTGTGGCCGTGCGCGCGGCCCTCGACGAAGGCTATCCCGCCATCAAGCTGCACGAGACGGGCGAGCCCGAGATCGCGGCTGCGCGCGAGGCGATGGGAGCTGGCATGCCGCTCTGCACGGACACGAACTGCCCGTGGACGCCGGTGGAGGCGCTCGCGATGGCGGCCCGGCTCAAGCCCTACGACCTTCATTGGCTGGAGGAGCCCATCTTCCCGCCGGAGGATTTTGCGGCGCTGGCGCGGCTTCAGCGGGAATCGGGCGTCGACCTCGCCTGCGGCGAGAACGCCTGCACCGCGTTCGAGTTCCGGCGCATGCTGGATGCCGGCGCGGTGCGCTACGTGCAGCCGAGCGTGACCAAGCTGGGCGGTGTGACCGAGTTCCTCAAGGTGCTCGCGCTGGCCGAGGGCTATGGCGTGACCGTGATGCCGCACTCGCCCTACTTCGGCCCTGGCTGGCTCGCCACCCTGCAGCTTCTAGGCGCGATGCCCCTCACCGGCCGGCCCGACGGGGGCTGGGCCGAGCGCTTCTACACCCGGCTCGAAGCGACGCTTTACCCCGGCTTCGTCTCCCCGGACGAGAACGGCATGTTCAGCATCCCCGCCGGCCCCGGCCTCGGCGCCGAGCCCGACCCGGACGTCATCCGCGACTATCGCGTTCCCGCTTAGATCCCGGCGGCGGGCCTCACTTGCCCGGCACGCCCAGCCGGAGCGCGCCGACGCGGATCAGCAGGTAGATGATGAACAGGAGGAGGAAGACCAGCGCGTTGACGATGGTGGCCAGCGCGTAAAGCTCCGGCTCGATGCCGTGACGCAACGTGCCCCAGGCGATGGTGGGGAGCGTCGGGATCGCGGCCACGTTGTAGAAGGTGATCTCGAAATTGTTGAAGCCCAGAATGAAGCTGATGATGAAGGCGCCGAGCACGGCCGGCCAGATGTTCGGGAACGTGACCTCGCGAAAGCAGCGCAACGGCCGCGCGCCGAACACCTGCGCCACCTCGTCGAAGCGCCAGTCGTAACGCACGAGCTGCGCCAGGATCACGAGGAACGCGAAGGACACGCTGTAGGTCGTGTTGGCCACGATCGCGGATTCAATGTTGCCGGGGATGCCGAGCACGTTGCGGTTGAACATCAGCGTGGAGATCCCGATCAGGATCTGGGCCACGAACAGGGGCGCGAGAAACAGGACGACGATGATGCCGCGCCGGCGCACGGAATAGCGCAGAAGCCCGATGGCGGCGGTGGTCGCGAACAGCGTAGACAGCAGAGCCGTGCCGAAACCGATGAAGACGCTGTTCAGCAGGCCCGCGTGGAAATCGCTCATGATCATGAGGCGCCCGTACCACTCGCCCGTGAACACCGGCGGGAAGGGCCACACGTTGTTGTCCATGATCGAGAGGTAGCCGATGTAGAAGATCGGGAAGTAGAGGAACAGGTAGAGCGCGAGAAGCAGCACGGTCTGGCTGCCGATCACGAAGCGCTCGCCCGGATTCACGGCGGCCATGTCAGGCCCCCACGCCCGTGTAGCCCGCGCGGCGCAGCCGGATCGTGCGCCAGAGCATGAAGGTGACCACGAGCGAGGCCACGCACATCACCACCCCCATCGCCGAGCCGAGCGCCCACGTACCGGCGGAGCCGAATTGGTGCTCGAGGCGGTTCACGAACATCGCGCCGTCTGGCCCGCCCAGGAAGCGCGGCGTCACCGACGCAGCGAAGGTGGGAACGAACACCAGGACGATGCCGATGGCGGTTCCGATCCAGTTGAGCGGCCAGGTGACCTCGAAGAACGCCCGCCACGGCTTGCCCCCGCAGACCTTCGCCACCTCCAGCAGCTCGAAATTGAAGTTGAAGAGGGAGAGATAAATCGCGAGCAGCATGAAGGGGATCCACAGGTAGATCAGACCCACAGCGCTCGCGATATTGGTGTACATCAGCACTTGGATCGGCTGCAGCCCGAGCTCCATCAGCGCCATGTTGACCAGCCCGATGGGCCCCAGAATCTGCTGCATCGCGGTGATGCGCAGCAGGATTCCGGTGAGAAACGGCGCCGCGGTGAGCAGCACGAGAATCAGGCGGTAACGGCCACCGTGCTTGGCGATCAGGTACGCGCAGGGCCAGGCGTAGAGGAGACAGACAGCGGAGACCGCAGCGGCCATGGCGAGCGAGCGCAGCAGGAACTTGAGGTAGATCCACTCGCCCAGAACCGACCCGTAATTGTCCACGTTCCAGTCGGAGATCAGCTCGTAGCTTTCGGTCCTCCAGAAGCTGAAGACCAGGATCGAGAGCAGCGGAATCAGAAGAAACAGGACGATGAACAGCGCGCCCGGCCCCACCAGTGCCGCAAAGCGCACGCGCGGGTCGAGATGGAACGCGCGCCACCGCCTCACGGCACGCCGTCCTCCGGCGCCTCCGGAACGGCGGTGCGAACCGAGAGCCTGCGATGCGGCACGGTACGCGCCCTCACGGCGCGTCATCCGCGACCGTGAAGACGTCGGCCGCCTCCACGGCCCAGCCCAGGCTCGCGCGGGAGCCGCGGTCGACGCCTGCGATGCTGGGCGGCCCGCTCACCACCAACTCCACCTCATTGTCGGCGCGCACGATGTAATCTGCGAATTGGCCCTTGAAGATGATGTCCCGCACTGTGCCTTCGAGCCGGTTCTCGTGCTGAATTCCCTCCGCCGCGGCGCTGAGCACAATCCGCTCGCTCTTGAGATAGATATCCACCGAATCGCCCGGCTGGCCGCCGCCCGCAGCGCGACCGGTCAGCGTGATGCCGCCCCAATCGATGCGGAGGTGCTCGCCCTCGCCCTCGATCACGCGCCCGGAGAGCTTGTTCGGCGCGCCGACGAAGGAGGCGACGAAGCGCGTGGCGGGCGCGTTGTAGACCTCCAGCTTGGGTCCGATCTGCTCCAGCATGCCTTGGTGCATCACCGCCATGCGGTCGCTCATGGTAAGCGCTTCTTCCTGGTTGTGCGTCACATAGACGAAGGGAATACCCAGCTCCTCCTGATAGCGGCGCACCTCGATCTCCATCTCCTTGCGCAGCTCGCGGTCGAGGTTCGCCAACGGTTCGTCCAGCAGCAGAAGCTCGGGCCGGGCGATCAGCCCCCGCGCGAGCGCGACCCGCTGCTTCTGGCCGCCCGAGAGCTGGTGGGGAAAGCGCTCGCCGAGCCCTTCCATGCGGACGAACCCGAGAATCCATTCCAGCTGCTCCTGCCGCTCCGCCACGCTCCGGCCCTGCATCTTGAGCGGAAACGTGATGTTCTCCGCCACCGTGCGGTGCGGGAAGAGCAGGAAGTCCTGGAAGACCATGCCGATGCGGCGCAGGTAGGGCGGCAGCGCCGTGACGTCGGTGCCGCCGATCTCCACGCGGCCCCGATCCGGCGTTTCCAGGCCGGAAACGATGCGCAGCAGCGTGGTCTTGCCCGAGCCGCTGGGCCCCAGAAGCGCAAAGAACTCGCGGCTGCCGACCTCGAGGCTGACGCCGTCGACCGCGCGCACCGCGCCGAAGCGCTTCTCGACCGCCTCGATACGCAAGATGGCCTGGTCGCTCATCGCGCCCAGATACCCGTTACCCTCACCGCCGCCATGAGTGCCGTACTAGCGTCTCGCGGTGAGGCGAGCAACGCCGGCACCCTGGCGGAGGGACCGGACCGTGGGATCCGATCCCTCTGCGCCGTGCTTCTATGAAGAATCCGGTCTAGGCCGCTTCGACCGCCGACCAGACGCGCTCCCACTTCTCGGGCGAGGAAGGCGCGTCGAACTGATAGAGGCCGTGAATTGACCCGGTCTCGTTCAGGAACAGGGTGTCGACATAGCGTTCGTCGAGCATATCGCGAACGTCGACCGTAGGCGCCCAGCCGATTTCCACCGCCACCGTCTTCATGGCTTCGCGCTCGAGCCGGAAGTCGATCCACTTGTGCGCGATCTCCAGCTTCTCGCTGTCGGTCACGCCCGAGGTGATGGACCACTGGTCCACCCAGCCGAGCCCGCCTTCGGTGGGCTTGAGGACGTGGCGCATGTTGAGATCGGACTTGCCGTCCAGCTTGTCGAAGTGAATGCGCCGGTAGATGCCGGACCACTCGGGCGACGCCCACACCACCTGGGCGCGCAGCAGCCGCTCCAGGGTGTCCTCGTCGTTCCAGCGATTGACCAGCAACCCCTTCTGCTTGATCAGGAGCCGCTTGCACTCTTCAAGCTCCTCGTCCGACAGCACGTAGGGATTGAAGCTTTTGCCGTCGGGCCGGGGGCCGTCCTGTGTGCCCATGTTATGCGCGGCGAGGATGCCGGCCAGCGCAATATTCTCCTCGAAGCGCGCGCTGGTCGAGAGATGCCCCTCGTACTTCTCGTTGAACAGGAGGTTCACCGATTCCTGGTCCTCGGCCGCAACCTTGTCGGTGTTGACCGTGAAGCCATATCCGCCCCAGCAGTTGGGCGCGGCGATCATGTCCTCGCTGTCCTCCGCCTGCAGCAACGTGAACTTGGGCGGCACGAAGTCGGCGAACACGTTGCTCAGGTCCAGCTTCGAATAGTCGACCGCCTGCACCAGCCCCTGCTTGGCATAGAGGCGGGGCCAGAAGCCGTCCGCCATCACCAGGTCGAAGTCCTGTGTGCCGCCGGCCCTGAGCTTGTTCCAGGCCTCGGAATTGCCGTCGAAGAACCCGGCGCTGACCTTGACGTCGTGCCGGTTCTCGAACTCGGCGGTCAGGCTCTTGACGTTGTAGTGCTCCCAGCCGAGCCAGCGCAGCTCCAGCGTCGCCGCGTCGGCGTCACGCACGAAGGGTCCGATGCTCTTCCAGGTGAAACCGGCGGCGGTCAGTGCCGCGGCGCCCTTGAGCACGCTCCGCCGGGAAACGCGGCGCTTCCCTTGTGGCTTGGAATTCGATTTGGGATTGGTCTTGCCCATTGATAGTCCTCCCCGTGGTGTGGCGCAGCAGGCCGGATCATCCTGGTCGCTCGCCGCTGCGGTCGTCGTTGCGTACCGCGGTACGTGAACGAATGGTGCAGTTACCCGCGTAATCGATGCAGATCATAACATCAGGCTATCGGTGCCGCATCGCCGACGTGGTGCATCCTCCGGATCAGGCGGCCGACGCGAGAGGCCGGCGTGCCGATGGCTCGCCCGCTTACGCCTCGCGCTGCCCGGCTCCGATCGACGAAGTTTCGACCACGATGCATGGCGACCGACAATTCCAGTTGCCTTGGAGGGTCCTCTCTTGAAAGAGTAGCGCGGCGAAACCACGTTCTGTAGTAATGACAGGTGCTTACCGGTTCGTGGTTGCAACGAGGCCAGAGTTGCTTGGCAATGACGTGAGTCTTGTGCCTGCGAAGCCTGCTTGAAATTGCGTGTCGCACAGTCGCGACCGCAACCGCGATAACGGCGGGGGATGACGATGCGGAAATGGATTATCGCCTTCTTTATCGGGGGCGTTATGGGCACGGCCTTCGGCGTGGCCGTCGGCTTCTTCATCTTTCCCTACGTGTTTCCGCCGCCGCCCGCGATGGAAACCCTCACGGCCGAAGAGCAGACCGAGGTCGTCGCTCAAGGGACGTTTATTCATGCCAATCCCTCCGACCCGATCCATTACGGGGAGGGGCGGGTTACCGTGTATGAAGATCTGGTATTCCTGGAAGAGGACTTCAAAGTCGGGCCAGGGCCTGCCTTCCATGTCTATCTCGTGCCGCGCGAGGAAATCCGAGAGTCGTCCGACGTCAAGTCGACGATGTATATCGACCTCGGCAAGTTGCGCGCGTTCGAGGGCAGCCAGAAATACGCCATTCCCAAGGGCGTCGACCTTAAGGAGTATCCGAGCGTGGTCATCTGGTGCGTCCAGTTCGGCGTGCTGATTTCCCCCGCCGATCTGGCGTTCGAGACTTAGCCCGGACCTCTCGTTTCGGTCACGGCCGTGTCGATGCAGTCCTCGGTCGGGAAGCAGCAATAGACGTTCGTCTCGTGCAGGCCGCTGGCCTTCGCGGTTTCCTTGACGCACGTGTCAAGCTCTCGAATCGTGGAAACTGACGCGCGTATCAGCGTTCTTGAGGCTTTGGGCCGGTTGGACGCCATGTCGATGCAACTGAGAACGGCGCTGCGGGAGACGCTTGAGGGCTGGCAGGGGGACCTCGATCCGCATTGGCGGGACGTGGTCGGCGACGTCGACCTGGCGTTCGACGCCGTGGACCCCAAGCTGGAGCTCGAGCCCTGGGAGCCGATCTTTCCCGCCCGGCGCGGCCGGACGTTCCCCGGTGCGCCGGCGGGCGCGCACATGCTGCGCGCCTTCGACGATCTCCTTCCAGAAGACGTGCGCTGCGTGATCCTCGGCCAGGATCCGTATCCCTGCCCCGCCTTTGCCACCGGCCGGGCCTTCGAGGCCGGCAACGTCGCGCGCTGGCGGGAGCTCGACAAGATGTTCTCCCCCAGCGTGCGCGCGGTCATCCAGCTCATCGTGGCCGCCCGGACCGGGGAAGCCCGCTACGCCCGGAGCTTTTCTCAGTGGCCAGCGACATTGGCGGCCATCGAGAGCGGCGCGGTCGACCTGGAAGCGCCTGGCGCCCTTGCCGATCGCTGGGTCGCATCGGGCGTGTTGCTTCTCAACACCTCGCTCACGCTCTCGCGTTTCCGGCGCGAGGGCGATCCGCATCAGGTGCGCGGGCATCTGCCGCTCTGGCGACCGTTGATGGTCCGGGTGCTCGACCGTCTCGAGGCGCGGGACAGGCCGCTCGTCGTCATCGGCTTCGGCGATGCGGCGGCGGAGACGCTCTCAGCGGCCGGCTTGAGCGAGCCCGAGACCGACACCACGGTGGGCGTCATCCTCCGCCCGCACCCCGCCGCGGCCGACGAGATCCTCGCGCAGGAGAACCCGTTCACGCTCTGCAACAGGCGGCTTCAGACGATGGGCGCCGCGCCGGTGGACTGGTAGCCGTTGCCGCGCGCGCGGGCAGCCGATTACGTCATCGTCGGTGCGGGCTCGGCGGGATGCGTGCTGGCGAACCGGCTCTCGGCCGACCCCGATTGCTCCGTGCTCCTCATCGAGGCCGGAGGCAAGGATCGCAATCCTCTGTTCCGCCTGCCGATGCTGATGGGCAGGCTGTTCCACTCCGGCATCTACAACTGGCGCTACCACACCGAGCCGGTGCCGAGCCTCGGCGGCCGCTCGCTCTACTGGCCGCGCGGCAAGGTGCTGGGCGGCTCGTCCACAATCAACGGCATGGTTTACGTGCGCGGCAATCGCCACGACTACGACCGGTGGGCGCAGATGGGACTCACCGGCTGGTCCTACGACGATGTGCTGCCCGCGTTCCGCCGCTCCGAAGGGCATATCGAGCGCGACGACGCTTACCACGCCAGCGGCGGCGAGCTCACCGTCTGCCGCGCGCGCGGCGCCAACCCGCTCTTCGACGTATTTCTCGAGGCGGGCCGCCAGGCGGGGCATCCCGTCAACGACGATTTCAACGGGACCAGGCAGCTGGGCTTCGGCCGCTACGACTTCACCATCCGGCGGGGCAGGCGCTGCTCCACCTCGACGGCCTTTCTGCGCCCCGTCCGGCATCGCCCCAATCTGGCGATCGCCACCGACTGCCTGGTGCGCCGCGTGGTTGTCGAGGGCGGTCACGCCATGGGGGTTGAGGTCTCCGACGGTGCGGGCGTTCGAACCATCCGCGCCGAGCGCGAGGTCATCCTCTGCGGCGGCACGGTCAACTCGCCGCAGATTCTCATGCTCTCCGGCATCGGGCCGGGCGACGAGCTCGGTCGGCACGGCATTCCCGTGGTCCACGAGCTCCCCGGCGTCGGACGCAACCTGCAGGACCACGTCGACTGCGTCATCGCCTACACCTGCACCAAGCCCATAACCCTCTACCGGGACTTGCGGGCCGACAGGCTCATCCGCTCGGTGGCCGAAGGGCTGCTGTTCGGCCGCGGCGTGGCCACGACCTTCCCCTACGAGGCGGGCGCCTTCCTCAAGAGCCGGGCGGAGATGGTGGCGCCGGACATCCAGGTGCACTTCATGCCGGCGCTGGAATGCACGGCCAACCTCCACATCCCCAATCCGTTCAGGACGGCACCGGTCGAGCAGACCCACGGCTTCAGCATGCGCGTGGGCCCGGTCAATCCCGAGAGCCGGGGCAGGATCGGCCTCGGCTCCGCCGATCCTGCGACGCCGGCGCTGATCCAGCCCAACTATCTGCAAGGCGAAGCCGACTGCCGAACGACGATCGCCGGCATCCGCATGATCCGCGACGTGATCGCCCAGCCGGCCTTCGACTCCTATCGCGGCCGGGAGCTCGCGCCCGGGGAGGCGGTGCAGAGCGACGCCGAGCTCACCGCGTGGCTCCGCGACAACGCCATGACGACCTTTCATCCCGTCGGCACCTGCCGCATGGGCACGGACCCGATGGCCGTGGTGGACGCCCGCCTCGCAGTCCGCGGCATCGCGGGACTCAGGGTTGCCGATGCGTCCGTGATGCCCGTCATCGTCAGCGGCAACACCAACGCGCCCGCCATCATGATCGGCGAGAAGGCGGCCGAGTTCATTCAGCAAGGTGCCCGGCCTGCAGACGCCGCAACGGAGGAGACCGGGACATGATCGTCGAGCATCGGACCTACACCTTTCGCCCCGGCACGGTGGACGGCTGGCTCAAGAAGTACGAGGCGGAAGGGCTGCCCATCCAGAAGCGCCTTCTCGGGCACTTCGTCGGCCTCTACATCTCGGAGATCGGCCGGCTGAACCGGATCGTTCTGATCTGGGCTTACGAGAGCTTGGCCGATCGCGAGCGCCGGCGGGCCGCGTTGATGGCAGATCCCGCGTGGCAGGCCTTCATTCAGTCGGTCTGGGCGCTCGATGCGATCCAGGAGCAGGACGTGATGGTGATGAACCCGGCGCCGTGCTCGCCACCCCTGGCATGGTGAGAGGATTGGGCTCGGTGCGGTTCAGGTCGTAACGACGATCTTCCCCCGCTGCGCGTTGGTTTCCATGTAGCGATGCGCATCCACGATCTGCTCCAGGGGGAAGGTCCGGTCGATGATCGGCCTCAACGCGCCGGAGGCCACCTCGTCATGCACGAAGGCGAAGCAGGCTGCGCGCTTCTCTGGAAGGCGCATGGTGTCGTACAGGCTGTGGAACTTGAAGAAGAGCCGCTTGGCGAGCATCGGCAGGGCGGCGATGTCGATCGGCTCGGTGCGGAGGTTGCCGTAGTTGACGATGAGCCCGTAGGGCTGCGCCGCCGCGACGAGATCGCCGATGAAGGGGCCGCCCACCGGGTCGTAGGCGATGGTGAATCCTTGGCCGCCGGTGATCTCCTTCACGCGGGACTGGAGGTCCTCCTCCTCGGTGGCGATGACGTAGTCGGCGCCCGCGCCTAACAAGAAATCCGCCTTCTCGGACCTGCGCGTGGCGGCGATTACCATGGCGCCGGCGTTCTTCGCGATCTGCAGCCCGGCCAGCGCGGCGCTGCTGCTCGCCGCCGTGACCAGCACGATGTCGTCTGACGAGACGCCGGCGTGGTCGACGAGCCCGCCCCATGCGGTGCCGTACTGGCACCAGATCGCGCCCGCCTCCACCGCCGAAATCCCGTCAGGATTGCGGGCGACGCAGAACGCGGGCACCACGGCGCTCTCGCCGTAGAGCCCATAGCGGGTGGCGGCATCGCTGGTCCAGTTGCCCCACCGGTCCCACGAGCTGAAGGGGACGGCACCGGCGCGCTCGCCGATGGAGAAATCCGAGACGCCAGGGCCGAGCGCATCGATCACGCCGCTCGCCTCGATCCCGATGCGGGAGGGGAAGGCGGGGTTGGTGACGTAGGCACCGTTCCGAAACATGATCTCTGCCCGGTTGAGGCCGATCGCCTCGATCTTGAGGCGAACCTCCCCCTCTCCCGGCTCTTCGAGCGGCTCGTCGCGAACCTCCAGGACCTCAGGGCCGCCGTGTCTGGCGAAGCGGACGATGCGGGGCATGCGGCAATCCCTTTCCTGTGGCTGAACCGGGCAGATCATGCGCCCGTGGTTCCGATCATAGGGTCAGCCCGGAATTCTGGCCACGGTCGTGAGATTGTCACCGCGCACCCAGTCGCAGGGGTTTCCCAGGCATGGTGCCCATGTCGCGGCGAAACTCGCCCAACTAAGTATGATGGTTTATGATGAATACATGCGATTTAGTTATGTTGATGCAAATAATGACATGCTTGTCCAGCCCTCTTCTTGTCGTATGAATATACCGTATTGTTATGTATTTGTTTCCTTCAAGCATAACTATGCCGAAACTCGTTGCGATCTATAGATTATGCTTGTATCAACTACGTTATGTCGAAGCCCGGTCCTTATCGAATTCCGCCGTCGGCAGCCCTGACGGCCTTCGAATGCGCCGCGCGGACCGGCAGTTTCGCGGGAGCTGCCAAGGAAATGGGAACGTCCCAGCCCGCAGTCAGTCGTCATATCGCAAACCTTGAGGAGCAACTTGGCACGAAGCTTTTCGAACGATCCAGGACTGGCGTGAAGCTGACCGAGGCTGGAAGGCTCTTTCACACAGGCGTCGCTCCTGGACTTGGCTTGATCAATAGGGCTGCCTCCGAGACCGCCCAGGTTTCCACAGGCGAACGAGTGGTGATCGCGTGCTCCGAGCCGGCGTCGCACTACGTGCTGAGGCCGCGATACGACGCGCTGCGCGAAGCACTCGGAGAGCGCACTCAAATACAGACCGTGATCTTTCATCGTCACTCGCGGAACCTGCCACTCGACCCGGTTCCCGACGTGGTCTTGGACTGGGAAGCCACCATCAGAGCGGAAGACCGCGCGGTGCTTTTCGGGGAGGCGGTGAGGCCCGTCTGTTCCCCCGAATACGCTGCAACCTATTCGGATACGCTGAATGGCCCCGCAACCGGCTGGAGCGCGCTCACGTTTCTCGAACCCGGTCGCACCGATGGGAACTGGGCGTCGTGGGAGGACTGGTTCCGAGCCGCTGGGCGCCCCGAGCCTATGCCTCGGTTCGTGAGCTTCGACAATTACGTTTACTCGCTGGAGGCAGCCGTCGAGGGGCAGGGCATCGCGCTCGGCTGGAGGCACTTCGTCAATCGGCATCTCGAAACCGGTGCTCTGGTCGCGCTTGGCGATGACTATGTCGAGCGCGATAACAGTTTCTGCGCAGCGCTCACCGAACAGGGTCGCGTTCGTCCGATCGCTCGGCTCTGTCTCTCGCTCTTGGCGCAAAGTGCGCCGTCCCAGGACGAGGAGTAGAACGCGCCGCGGCGCGATCCGCCGCCCTTGCCGGCTGCCCCCGCGAGACTGCGCTGCCAAGTGTTCGCCAGGCCGGCGAAGTGCAATGCGGCGTGCGACGAGTGCGAGCCCGGCACGATGCACATCGACCCCATTGATTTGAGTAGGATGCACCCTTAAAAAAAGCACATGCCTGGCGGGCATAGTAGCCAAGTATTGAATCTGGAAGCTGCTCCTCATAAGCCTGCTATTGTGAAAAGTTTTTTAATTTTGTTCACGATCTATGGCACAAAATTCTCTTGCCAGAATTGTCCTAGCAGTTGACGGCAATTGCTCAATTTTCCCTCCTCACGCCTGGAAACCAAAATATTTTGTGCATAATCATAGATGGTTATCGTAGATCACTCGAAACGGATATGCCAACTTACCGTCGTGATATGCATGTCCATAGACAAAATTTATCGCCGCATATTGTAACATATGATCGCCATTGTGTTCCCACTGTGCCGGGCACACTCCCCACACGTTCTAGAGCCTTTATAAGAACTTCTTATCAGGACCGTCAAAAATCCTGTCTGGACTACTTGGACCGGAATTGCCACATCCATGCGTGAAGTGTGTGCAGTTAATTCCTGAAAGGGCCCAGCCCCAGATGTTCGAGAAGCGTAACGACCTGATCAAGTTCCTCGCCGTCGCGGAGACGGGCGCCATCCTCTCCGCTGCCGACAAGCTCGGCATCACGCAACCCGCCCTCTCGCGGGTCGTGGCACGGCTCGAGCGCCAGTTCGGAGGCCGACTGTTCGACCGCATGTCCACGGGCGTTCGGCTCACGCCGCTCGGCGCCGTTGTCGCGGACCTGGCGCGCCATATCCTCTACGAAATCGAGGCGGCCGAAGAGAAGATCACCGCGACGCTCGCGGGCCGCACCGGCAGCCTGCGCGTCACGGCTGGTCCCATGTGGATGCGGGCCGTGGTTCCCAGTGCCATCGCCAGGTTCCACGAGACCTGCCCCGGCGTTGAGATCAAGCTGAAGACCACGCCGTTGACCGAAGGCATCCGCCTGCTCGCCAACGGCGATAGCGACATTCACTGCGGCGGTATCAACAGCAACGAACCCCTGCCGCAGTTTCTCAAGAGCGAACGCTTCCTCGACATGACGTGGGGCATCGTCGCCCACAGGGACCATCCGCTTCATTCCGGAACGGTGAGCGATGACGCGCTCGCACAATACCCGTGGATCGACTTCGACGCGCCCATGCGGGCGGACGCCGCCAACGGGCGGCCTTCGCTGGCCGGGATCCTCGACCAGCTTTACGACAGGACCGGCGAGCGGGTGAAGACCGTCACGCGCGCCGGCTCCGCCGGCCTCTTCCTGATGGCGGCTGGCCCCTACCTCTCCTGGCTGTCGCTGACCTTCCTGGAGCGCCTGCCCGGGCACCCGCTCAAGCCCTTGCCGGTGACGTTCGGCACGTACCGTCACCGCACCGGCATGGTGTCGCGGCGCTCCTCCGACGACCTGTCGCCGTTTGGGCGCTTCCGGGGAATCGTTCGCGATATCGCGTCGTCGCGCGACGTCTGAGGCCCGGCTTCGCTAGCTGCCTGCCGTCCCGCCTTCGTCCTTGGGCGTGAGCACGAGCGCGGCGGAGTTCATGCAGTAGCGCAACCCCGTAGGCGCCGGCCCGTCGGGGAAGACGTGGCCGAGATGAGCGTCGCACCGGCTGCAGACGACCTCCGTGCGGCGCATGCCGTAGCTCATGTCCTCCAAAGTGCCGACGCTCGCCGGATCGGCCGGCCTTGTGAAGCTCGGCCAGCCGGTGCCGGAATCGAACTTGTCGCCGGAGCTGAAGAGGGCGGCACCGCAGCAGACGCAGGCGTATTCGCCCGGCGTCTTCTCGTCGCAATAGGCGCCGGTGAATGGCCGCTCGGTGCCTCCCTTCCGGGTCACGTAGTACTGCTCCTCGGTCAGCGCCGCGCGCCATTCCGAGTCCGTCTTCACCACCTTGTCCGCCATGATGTCCTCCCTCGGCCGCGCACTGCCGCGCCCCGTTCCCTCGATTGCCGGGCTCGACCGGTATATATAGCGCCGGGCGGCACCGCCCAGCCCTAAATTCGACTGAACCACCCCGCGACCGGCACGCCGGCGGGCGAAGGAGGCTCCCATGGCACGGCCCGCACCTGCGGCGGTCGGCGAAATCGCGCTGCTTGGCACCGGCACCATCGGGGCGAGCTGGGCGACGTACTTTTTGGCGCGCGGCTTCTCGGTTACGGCGTGGGATCCGGCGCCCGATTCCGCCGCGCGTCTCCGCGCCTTCGTCGACGCGGCCTGGCCCGCGATGGAGCGGCTCGGCGTCAGTCCAAGCGCCGACCCCGCACGGGTGCGCGTGGTGGACGAGCCGGAGCAGGCGGTCGAGGGCGCAGTCTTCGTGCAGGAGAACGCGCCGGAGGACATGGGGCTCAAGCGCGAGCTCTACGGCCGTATCGACCCGGTGCTGTCGGCGGACGCGGTACTCGCGTCGAGCTCGTCGGGGCTCCTGATCAGCGAGCTCCAGGAGGGCCTTCGCAACGCAGCACGCTTCGTCATCGGCCACCCCTTCAACCCGCCCCATCTCGTCCCCCTGGTGGAGGTAGTGGGCGGGCACAGCACAGATCCGGCTACGGTCGATTGGGTGATCGACTTCTACAATGCCCATGGCAAGCGCGCGATCAGGGTCGAGCGCGAGGTGCTGGGGCATATCGCCAACCGGCTGCAGGCGGCGCTCCTGCGCGAGGCCTTTCACCTGTTTCTCTCGGGCGTGGCCAGCGCCGCCGACATCGATGCGGCCGTTGCCCACGGCCCTGGGCTTCGCTGGGCCTTCATGGGGCCGTTCCTGACCATGCACCTGGCCGGCGGCGAGCGCGGCATGCGCGGAGCGCTCAACCACTTCGGGCCGGGGCTGGAAAGCTGGTGGGCCGATTCCGGCACGCCCCGCCTCGATGAGGACGCGATCGAGGCCATGGGCCGCGCGGTGGACGACATGCTGGGCGAGCAGCCGATCCCGGCGCTCGCGGCAGCGCGCGATGCGAGGTTGCTCGCCTTGCTTACGGCGCTGGAGACCTCGCCGCCATCGACCGACACCGCTTAGTGTCGTCCGCTGGCGCCTGCGCCCGGCATCGGCCATCATCGCGCGGCCCAACGGCGCCTGAGGGAGAGGAGCATGATCACGAAGGGCATCAATCAGCTGGTGGCCGAGGCCGAGGCCGAGATCGAGACCCTCTCGGCCGGCGACGCCATCGCGCTGGTGGACGACGAGGGCGTCGAGCTCGTCGACATCCGCGACATTCGGGAGCTGTGGCGGGACGGCGCCGTCCCCGGCGCGCGCCATGTGCCGCGGGGCATGATCGAGTTCTGGATCGATCCCGAAAGCCCTTACCACAAGCCCTTCTTCGCAAGCGGCAAGAAGTTCGTCTTCTTCTGCGCGGGCGGCATGCGCTCGGCGCTCGCCACGCAGGCGGCGCAGAACATGGGGCTCAGCCCCGTCGCCCATATCGCCGGCGGCTTCGGCGCGTGGAAGGAGGCGGGCGGCCCCACCGAGGAGAAGCCGCGTCCCTGACCCGCATACCTCAGGCGGGTCACGGCCCGCCGGCTCTCCGCGCTCGCTAGGACCGTTCACGCCGCTGCTCGCTGCCTATTACGCCCTGCCGCCGCCCGCACGCGGCATGGTGTTGCTACTCGGGGCCACCATCGGCTTCGCGTCGATGCACGCTGTGATCCGCATCGCAGCCAGCGAGCAGCATCCGTTCGAGGTCGCGTTCTTCCGCAATCTCTTCGGCCTGCTGTTCATCGCGCCCTTCCTGCTGCGCCACGGCTTCGGCGCGCTGCGCACGCGCAAGCTCCCGCTCCATGCCGCACGCGGCGCGGTCCACGTCTCGGCCATGATGATGTTCTTCTATGCGGTGCCGATCACACCGCTTGGCACCGTCGCGGCACTGAGCTTTGCCGCGCCGCTCTTCGTCACCGTGGGCGCGGTGCTGCTGCTGGGCGAGGTGGTGCGGATCCGGCGCATCGTGGCGCTTGTCGCGGGCTTTGCCGGGGCGCTGATCATTATTCGCCCCGGCATGGTGGCGCTCGACCCCGGCTCGCTGCTGGTGCTCGGTTCGTCCGCCGTCTGGGCCGGCGCGATGATCATCATCAAGCTGCTGTCTCGCACGGAATCGAGCCTGACGATGACCGCCTACATGGCGGTCTTCCTCACGCCGCTCTCCTCAATCGCGGCGGCCTTCGTCTGGCAATTGCCGAGCCTCCAAGACCTCGGCTGGTTCGCGCTGATGGGGAGCTTCGGCACCCTGGCTCATCTCTGCCTGGCCCAGGCCTTCCGCGAAGCCGACGCGACGGTCGTGCTCCCGGTGGATTTCCTCCGCCTGATCTGGGCATCTCTCTACGGCTATCTGTTGTTCAACGAGGTGCCTGTGCTCTACGTCTGGATCGGCGGCATCGTCATTTTTGTGAGCACGCTCTACCTCGCCTATCGTGAGGCCAGGGTGGCGCGGGAGACCATCGCCGCCAAGGCCGGCGCTCCGCCGCCGAGCTGACCGATCACGGATTGGCGGCTGGCCGAATGCCCCGCTATGCTGGTCGCATCCGTGGCCACACCGCCGGGGAGGGTTCGATGCAACTCGGTCTTTTCATGATGCCGCTGCACGCGCCGGGCGCGAACTTCACCGCGACGCTCAAGGCGGACCTGGATCAAATCATCAAGCTCGACGAATTGGGTTATTCAGAGGTCTGGATCGGAGAGCACTTCACGTGCGAGTGGGAGAACATCCCTGCGCCGGACCTGCTGATCGCGCAGGCACTTCCGCTGACGAAGCAGATCAGGCTCGGCACGGGCGTGAGCTGCATCCCGAATCACGATCCTTTCGTGCTCGCCCACCGCATCGCTCAGCTGGACCACATGGCGGAGGGCCGCTTCAACTGGGGGGTCGGCATCGGCAGCTTCCCCGGCGACATGATGGTCTTCGGCTACTGGGGCGAGGACGCGGCCATCAACAACGCGAGCTACACGCGGGCCGCGCTCGACACGATCCTCAAGCTCTGGGCCGACCCCAAGCCCGGCGTCTACGAGGGCGACGGCTATCGCTTCACCGTGCCCGATACCCAGCCGGAACTCGGGGTCAGAGCGCACGTGCGCCCCTACCAGAAGCCGCACCCGCCCATCGGCGTCGCCGGCGTCTCGGAACGCTCGGGCACGCTGAAGATGGGCGCGGCCAAGGGCTGGATGCCGATGTCCATCAATCTCGTGCCCCCGGTGCTGCTCAAGACCCATTGGGACGCGATCGAGGAGGGCGCGCAGGCAGGCGGCCGCGCCCCTGATCCCAGTGCGTGGCGAGTCGCCCGTGAGGTCGTGGTGGCGGAGACCAGCGCCAAGGCGCGAAAGCTGGCTTTGGAAGGGGTTCTTGCCCGCGATTTCCGCGACTACTTCTTCCACCTTCTGCCCAGGGTCGGCATGCTCAAGTTGCTGAAGAACGACCCGGACATGGCGGACAGCGACGTGACCATCGAGTACATGGTGGACAACGTCTTCATCGTCGGCAGCGTCGACGAGGTCGCGCAGAAGCTGAACGATCTCAGGGGCGAGATCGGACCCTTCGGCACCCTGCTCGCGATGAGCCACGACTGGGAGCCCTACGAGGACTGGCACCAGTCCATGACGCTGCTCAAGAACGAGGTGCTGCCCAAGGTCGCCTAGCCACCGCGCTACAACCGGCTCAAAGGGGATGTAGGCTCGCCTCGACGAAGGGAGCGATGTCGGCTTCAGGGCGGGCGCCATAGTGGCCGATGATCTCGCCGGCGGTAAGCGCCGCGAGCCGGCCGCAGCGGGCGAGATCGAAACCGCGCGCCAAGCCTAGGAGGAAGCCCGCGGCATAGAGGTCGCCGGCGCCGGTCGTATCCACCACATGGGGGACTGGCGCGGCCTCGATGGCGTGGACCGAGTCCTCGCCCGCGACCACCGAGCCCTTGGCGCTCCGGGTGAGTGCGGCGACGGCGCAGTCCGCCCGCGCCGCAGCGAGCGCCGTGTCGAAGTCGCCCACCTCGTAAAGCGCCGTCGCCTCGTCCTCGTTCGCGAGAAGCACATCGACGTGGTTCGCAACCAGATCGCGCAGTTCGTCCCGGTGGCGCTCGACGCAGAAGGAGTCTGAGAGCGACAGGCAGACCCGCCCGCCCGCGGCATGGGCGATCCCGAGCGCCTTGCGAAAGGCCTCCTTGGCCGCCGGCGGGTCCCATAGATAGCCCTCCATATAGAGGAGGCGCGCCCGTGCGATGAAGTCGGGGTCGATATCGGCGGGCCCCAGCGCGACGCAGGCGCCGAGATAGGTCGTCATCGTGCGCTGGGCGTCCGGCGTCACGAGGACCAGGCAGCGGGCGGTCGCGGCACCGTCCACTGCCGCCGGGGTGGGGAAGTCGACGCCAGCCTGCCGGATATCGCGGCGGAACACCGCGCCCGCGTCGTCGTCCCGCACCTTGCCGACGTAGCCGCCGGCCCCGCCGAGCCTCGCCACACCTACCATGGTGTTGGCCGCCGAGCCGCCGCAGACCTCGACCGCCGGCCCCATGCGCGCGCGGAGCGCATCCGCGCGGGCGGCGTCGATCAGGGTCATCGAGCCCTTGGGGAGTCCCTCGTCGGCGAGCAGCGCGTCATCCGCTTCGGCGACGGAATCCACGATGGCGTTGCCGATCCCGACGACGTCCAGCGGCACCATCCGCTCCTCCTCCCGAAGTCGTTGCCTCCTGCGCGGCGGCGGGACTATAGGGCTCGGGCCACCGGCGGCAAAGCCGAGTCCCCCGGTTGCTTTCTCCGCCCGGCGCCTCCCTGTATCCTCGCGCGGCTTCAGCGGAGGAGGGCCATGGCGAGTTCGATCGAGGCGCGAAAGACCAGACGCCGGCTGTGGGGCGGCGCGGGCCCTGCGCAGCAGGGAGACCTGGCGAACCGCGCCTACACCGGCGGCGATGCGCTGGTCGCGACTCTTCTCGACCACGGCGTCGATACCGCATTCGGCGTACCGGGCGAGAGCTATTTGGCCGTACTGGAAGCGCTGCGGGCAGCGCAGGACCGGCTTCGCTTCGTCATCACCCGGCATGAGTCCGGCGCCACCTTCGCTGCCTGCGCCTACGCCCGACTCGCGCGCAGGCCGGGCGTCGCCTTCGTGACCCGCGGGCCCGGCGCCACCAACGCCTCCATCGGTATCCATACCGCGCGCCAGGATTCGGTGCCGCTCGTGGTCTTCATCGGCCAGGTGCCGTCGGACCAGCGCGGCCGCGAGTCCTTCCAGGAGATCGACTACCACCGCATGCTGGGGCCGATGACCAAGGCGGTGTTCGAGCCTCACACGCCGCACGAGGTCGCATCGGCGGCGGCGGAAGCCCTCGCCATCGCCGTGGACGGCAGGCCGGGGCCGGTCGCGGTGGCGCTGCCGGAGGACGTGACCGAAGGCGAGACCAACGACGCGCCGGTGCCTGTGCCCCGCGCCCGCCGCGCCATTCCGGCAACACCTGACGATATCCGCGCCATCGCCGAGCGGATCGCGCAGGCCGAGCGGCCCGTCGCGATCGCGGGCGAGATGGTGGGCTTCGAAGGCGCCAACGAGGCGCTCGCCGCCTTCGCCGAGGCCTATGGCGTGGGCGTGCTCAGCTCCTTCCGCCAGCAGGGCGTGGTGCCGTGCGCGCATCCCTCCTATCTGGGTACGCTCGGGCTCGCGCTCCCGCCTTATCAGGAGGACATGCTGGACGAGGCTGACCTCCTGCTCGCGCTCGGCACCCGGCTCGACCTCGCGACGACGGTGGACGACCGCGTGATTCACGAGGCTCGCTTCGTGGTCCACGTCTATCCGGACGCGGACGCGCTGGCCGCCGCCGGGGCCGGCCTGCAGGTCTGCGCCGATATTGCGCCCGTGCTGGAGGGCCTCGTCTCCGCAGCGCCGGAGGCCCCGCCTGCCCCCCGCAGCGCCTGGCGGGCGGCGCAGCGTGCGGCGTTCGACGGGTTCCGGAAGGAGTCCGCCGGGCCCGCCCTCGGCGCGGTCGACCTCGCCTCGGTGGTGCAGACGCTCGCGGACCGGGTGCCGCAGGACGCCACCATCGTCAACGACGCGGGCAACTTCTCCACCTGGCTGCTGCGCCACTTCCCCTACGAGCATCCGCTGGCCCAGGCCGCGCCGTCGGTGGGCGCCATGGGCTACGGCGTTCCCGGCGCGATCGGCGCCCAGTTGGCCCGGCCCGGCAAGCGCGTCGTGGCGCTCGCCGGCGACGGCGGCTTCGGCATGACCGGGCAGGAGCTGATCACGGCGGTGGGCAATCGGCTCCCGATCGTCGTGCTGGTCTGCGACAACGGCACCTACGGCACCATCGCCATGCACCAGTACAACCGCTACGGCGCCGATGCGACCTACGGCGTCGCCCTCAACAGCCCCGATTTCGCCGCGGCCGCGCGCGCATGGGGCGCGGATGCCTGGACGGTCGAGACCACCGAGGCCTTCGCGCCGGCCCTGGAGGGGGCACTGGCGGCGGAGGGCCCCGCGCTGATCCACCTCAAGACCGACATTCGCGACCTCGCGGCCTCGGGCGCCAAGATGCAGTGACCATGGCCGCCGGCCACGACGAGACGGACGAGGCGACCGAGGCCGGCGAGGACGGTCCGACGCCGGAGGAAGCGCCGGTCGAAGCCCATGTTCTAAGCTCGATCACGCAGGTGGACGCGGCCGCCTGGGATCGTTGCGCGGGCCCCGATAATCCCTTCGTCCGCCACGCCTTCCTCTCCGCGCTGGAAGAGAGCGGGTCGAGCACGACGGAGACCGGCTGGCACCCCCGCCACATCGTCCTCAAGACCCCGCAAGGCGCCGTTCTCGGCGCCCTGCCGATGTATCTCAAGAACCATTCCTACGGAGAATACGTCTTCGACCACGGCTGGGCGGACGCGTTCGAGCGGGCCGGCGGGCGCTACTACCCCAAGCTCCAGGTCTCGGTTCCGTTCACGCCGGTGACCGGGCCGCGCCTGCTGGCGCCGCTGGGGCCCCAGGCGGAAGCGGTGCAGACGGCGCTCCTCTCCACCTGCGTCGGCATCTGCGACCAGATCGGCGTCTCCTCGGTGCACATCACCTTCCCCACCGAGGACGAGTTCGACCTGATGGGCGAGGCCGGTCTCCTGCAACGCACGGGCATGCAGTTCCACTGGCTCAACGAGGGCTACGGCAGCTTCGACGACTTCCTCGCGAGCCTCGCCTCGCGCAAGCGCAAGCAGATTCGCAGGGAGCGGCAGGCCGTCGCCGAGGCCGGCCTCACGATTACCGCGCTGACCGGGAACGAGATCGAGGAGCGTCACTGGGACGCCTTCTTCGCCTTCTACCAGGCGACCGGCAGCCGCAAGTGGGGGGTGCCCTACCTCACGCGCGAGTTCTTCAGCCTGCTCGGCGAGCGGATGGCCGATGCGGTGGTGCTGGTGATGGTCGAGCGGGAGGGCCGGCCCATCGCAGGCGCGCTCAACCTCGCAGGCTCGGACGCGCTCTACGGCCGCAAC
>JAPPKP010000328.1 GCA_028819955.1 Rhodospirillaceae bacterium
ACAGGCCGCGACCGCGGCCCGCCGCTAATGCGGCGCCCTCGCGGAGGCGCCGGCCGCAGGCCGGCTGCCGTGAGCGATAAGTAGCCAGAGCGTTTCCGCGTGAAGCGGAAGCGCTCTAAGCTATGTGTGCGGGGGGTGCCGGCGGCGTCTCCGGCTCTCCGCCGAGCTCCCGCAGGATGGTGCTGAGCTCGTCTGCAGCACGGGCGATCTCGTCCTCGTCGGTGCCGCGCAGAACCAGCGTCGTGCCGAAGTTGCCGTCGCGGACGAAGGGGTAGCTGCCGATCTCTAGGGCCGAGTAGCGTTCCTGGAGACCTTCCAGCCCCGCGGCCACGTCGCCCTCGCCCAGCAGCACCGCAATCTCGCGCGACTTCACCGTGCGTCCGCCCTTCAGCGTCGGCGCCACGCTCTCGAACATCGCGCGCATGACCGCCGGGATGCCGGCGAGCACATGGACATTCTCGACCCGGAAGCCCGGCGCCCGGCTCACCGGGTTCTCGATCAGCGTCGCACCCTCGGGCGTGTGTGCCATGCGCATCCGTGCCTCGTTCAGCTCGCGGCCGGTCTCCTCGTAGAACTCCACGAGTATGCGCTCTGCTTCCGGGTGAATCCGGTAAGGCAGGTTGAAGGCCCTGGCGACCGCCTCGCAGGTGATGTCGTCATGGGTCGGCCCGATTCCGCCGGTGGTGAAGACGTAATCGTGGGATGCGCGCAGCGTGTTCACGGCGGCGATGATGGCGCGCTCCTCGTCCCGCACCATGCGGACCTCGGCGAGCTGGATACCAATCGCGGTGAGCTGACGCGCGAGATAGGAGACGTTCACGTCCTTGGTCCGGCCCGAGAGAATCTCGTTGCCGATGACGATCAGGGCGGCGGTGACGGTGGCTTGCGACATGGCGGCCTTGCTCGTTGGTGCGTGTGGTTGAAGACGGGGCGACATTGGGGCAGAGCATAGAGCGGTGCGCGCGGCGCGGCCACGGCACCATGGTCCGGGGTGTCGACACGGGAGCCCTTGAGCCGGCAGCCGCGGACGGCCTATGAGACGGGATGCGCTTTCCCCATCCGCTTCGCCGGGCGACGCTGCTCACGCGCTACAAGCGCTTCCTGAGCGATCACCGCCTGGAAGACGGCAGCACCGTCACCGCCCATGTCGCCAATCCCGGCGCGATGACGGGGCTCACGGGCGAAGGGCTCGAGACCTGGCTTTCGCCCGCCGCGAACCCCAAGCGCAAGCTGCCCTATAGCTGGGAGATGGTGCGGGCCGATGGCGGGCTGGTGGGCGTCAACACGGCGTGGCCCAACCGGCTCGCCGAGGAGGCGATTACGGGCGGCGCAATTCCGGCGCTCGCGGGCTACGGGAGCCTCCGCCGCGAGGTTGCCTACGGCGCGGGCTCGCGCGTGGACTTTCTGCTGGAAGGGCCGGACCGGCCGCCCTGCTACGTCGAGGTCAAGAACGTCCACTTGAAGCGCGGCTCCGCCGCCGAGTTTCCCGACAGCGTCACCGCCCGCGGCACGAAGCACCTGCGCGAGCTGGCGGCTATGGCCGAGGGCGGCGCCCGGGCCGCGATGCTCTACATCGTCCAGCGCGAGGACTGCGACAATTTCGCACTCGCCGCCGACATCGACCCGGCCTACGCCGCGGCCTTCACTGAGGCACGTGCGAGCGGGGTCGAAGCCCTCGCTTACGCCTGCCGGCTGAGCACGGAGGGCATCGTCGTGGACCGCCCGCTCCCCATCGAAGATGCAGCATAGAGCGAGTCCGTCTCAGACGGGCTCGCGACAGGCCGCGACCGCGGCCCGCCGCGTCAGCGGCGCCCTCGCGGAGGCGCCGGCCGCAGGCCGGCTGCCGTGAGCGAAAAAAGCTGGAGAGATTCCGTGAAACGGAAACTCTCCAGCCCGCGCTTCTATTGAACGCCCGGCGATACCGACTAGATTGGGGCCGGCGGGTGCGCCCTCTTGGGCCGCGCCCGTCGCCTGAATTGAGTGAGCGAGGTCATCCGTGTCTACGGCCGGCGGCGCGCAAGTCATCGAGCGCAGCGTCAAGACCCATGGCGCGGAGGGCTTCGCGGCGATGCGCAAGGCCGGCAGGCTCGCGGCGGAGGTGCTCGATGCGCTGACGCCGATGGTCGAGCCCGGCGTCACCACCGATGCCCTCGATCGGTTCTGCCACGACTACATCGTGGACCACGGGGCGGTGCCGGCGCCGCTCGGCTATCGCGGATACCCCAAATCCATCTGCACCTCGGTCAATCACGTCGTCTGCCACGGCATCCCCGGCGACAAGCGGCTGCAGAAGGGCGACATGCTGAACATCGACGTGACCGTGATCCTCGACGGCTGGCACGGGGATACCAGCCGCATGTTCTACGTCGGCCAGCCCAGCGTGAAGGCGCGCCGGCTGATCGACATCACCTACGAGGCGATGATGCGCGGCATCGCGGCGGTGAGGCCCGGCGCCCGGCTCGGCGA
>JAPPKP010000184.1 GCA_028819955.1 Rhodospirillaceae bacterium
ACTCCTGCAGCGCGATCTCGCCGAGGCCGAGGCCGGTGAGCGCGCTCCGCATCTGCCCGATGTCGGCCTCCCGCTCCGTGCCCACCTCGATCAGAATGCCGCCCGCGAAGTCGATGCCGAAGTTGAGTCCGCGGCCCAGCAGCACCGCGACCGAGAGCACCGCGAGCACGATCGAGACGATGAAGAAGGTGCGGCGCAGCCGCAGGAACGGGATCTTCGTCTTGTCGGGGATGAGCCGGAATCGCCACATGACGCGGACCCTAGAGTGGCAGCGCTGCGGGCCGGCGCTGGCGCAGCCAGGCGACCAGGATGATCCGGCTCACCAGCATGGCGGTGAACATGGAGGTGGCAATCCCGATTCCGAGCGTGACGGCGAAGCCCTTCACCGGCCCGGTGCCGATGATGAAGAGGATGATGGCGGCGATCAGCGTGGTCAGGTTGGAGTCGATGATCGTGGTGAAGGCACGGCGATAGCCGGCCTCCATGGCCGAGAACGGCGCTCGGCCCGCTTTCGCCTCCTCGCGTATTCGCTCGAAGATCAGCACGTTGGCGTCCACCGCCATGCCGATGGTGAGCACGATGCCGGCGATGCCGGGCAGCGTCAGCGTCGCCTGCAGCAGCGACAGCACGCCCAGCATGATGATCAGGTTGAGGATCAGCGCGAGATCCGCGACCAGGCCGAACAGGCCGTAATAGAGCACCATGAACACGATCACCGCCGCGAGCCCGATGATGCAGGCGATCTTGCCGGCCTCGATGGAATCGGCGCCCAGATCGGGGCCGACCGTGCGCTCCTCCAGAATCTTCATCGGCGCCGGCAGCGCACCGGCGCGCAGCAGGAGCGAGAGGTCGTTGGCTTCCTCGACTGTGAAGTTGCCGGTGATCTGCCCGTTGCCGCCGACGATGGGCTCGCGGATCACCGGCGCACTGATGACCCTGCCGTCCAGCACAATGGCGAAGGGCCTGCCGACGTTCTCGGTCGTCACGTCGCCGAACTTCCGCGCACCGGTGGAATCGAAGCGGAAGCTCACCGCCCATTGCCCGGTCTGGTCGCGCGTGGTCGCCGCATCGACCAGCGAATCCCCGCTCACCATGACCCGCTTGCGGATGACGTAGAAGATCTCCTCGCCCTCCGCATCGAGCTCGTCGCCGGGCAGCCGCTGCGAGCCCAGCGGCACGCGGCCCGAGCGCCGGTCCTCCGCGGTCACGTTCTCGTCGAGCAGGTGGAAGGTGAGCTTGGCCGTCCTGCCCAGCAGGCGCTTGATGCGCTCGGGATCGTCCACGCCGGGCAACTGGACCAGGATGCGGTCCTCGCCCTGCCGCTGGATGGTGGGCTCCCGCACGCCGGTCTCGTCGATGCGGCGGCGGATGATCTCGATGGACTGGTTCACCGCCGCGAGGCGGCGGCCCTCCACCGCCTCCTCGGTGAGCACGATCTGGAAGGCCCCGCCGGAATCGCTGTCGATCTCGGCCTCGGGGTCGAGGTCCTCCACAGCCTCGGACGTCACGTCGATCTGGGCGGGGTCGATGAGCTGGAAGACGACGCGGTCCCGCGCGGCCTTCAGCCCGGTGTACTTGACGCCGTTGCGCCGCAGCGCCACGCGCGTGTCATCGACCAGTGTGGTGATCCGCTCGCGCAGGATGTCGCCGACCTGCACCTCGAGCAGGAGGTGCGAGCCGCCCTGGAGATCGAGGCCGAGGTTGACCTGGCTCGACGGCAGCCACGTGGGGTAGCTGTCCAGCGAGACGCGGCTGAAAAGGTTGGGCACGGCAAAGACGATCGCCGCGGCGATGATCACCGCGACGACAGCGACTTGCCAGAGACGGGTACGGAGCATCGGCTATGCGTGAGAGGAACGGCCCGGTCAGCGCCTGCGCCTTCTCCGCCTGTCGTCCTCTTCCTCTTGGTCCTCCTCTTCCTCTTCGAGGTCCTCGAACTCCTCGTCGTCGTCTTCGTCGCGTTCGTCCTCGTCCTCGAGGGTCTCGTCTTCGCGCTCGTCCTCTTCGTCCTCGTCTTCGTCTTCGTCGTCCGCGTACTGCTCATGGCGCGGCATGATCTGCGAGAGCATGTTGCGCATGACCCGGACCCTGACGTCGGGCGCAATCTCCACGAGCAGGGTGTCGCCGCGGCCGACCTTGACGACGTTCCCGACCAGGCCGCCAGTGGTCACGATGTCGTCGCCCCGGTTCACGTTCTGGAGCATCTCGCGGTGGGCCTTCTGCTTCCTCTGCTGCGGGCGAATCAGTAGGAAATAGAACACCACGAAGATCAGGATGAGCGGCAGGATCGACATCAACATGTCGCCGCCGCCGGCCTCGCCGCCCTCCCCGCCCTGTTGCATGGGCGGACAGCCGGCTAAAGCGATCAAGACGAGCCCGAGCGCACTCGCCTTGGCGAGCGCACTCACCAACTTCCTCGGAACCATGGATTCGTACTCCTGGCCAGAAAA
>JAPPKP010000405.1 GCA_028819955.1 Rhodospirillaceae bacterium
CCCTTCTTCTGGGGCTTCGAGGAGCGCGAGCTGACCATGGAGTTCTACGAGCGGGCCTCGGGCTCGCGCCTCCATGCCGCCTACTTCCGCCCCGGCGGCGTCGCCTACGATCTCGCCCCGGATCTGCTCTCGGATATCGGCGCGTGGAACGAGAAGTTCCCCAAGGTCATCGACGACATCGAGAACGTGCTGACCGAGAACCGTATCTTCAAGCAGCGGACGGTGGATATCGGCATCCTGAGCGCGCAGGAGTGCTTCGACTGGGGGCTCACCGGGCCGGTGCTGCGCGCGTCCGGCGTTTCCTGGGACCTGCGCCGAAACCAGCCCTACGAGGTCTACAGCGAGCTCGACTTCGGGGTGCCCATCGGTAGCAATGGGGACTGCTACGAGCGCTATCTCGTCCGCATGGAGGAGATGAGACAATGCGTGAAGATAATCGCGCAGTGCCTTGAAAAAATGCCAGAAGGTCCGGTCAAGGTTCAGGACAACAAGATCACGCCGCCGTCCAGGGCCGTGATGAAGGAGTCGATGGAAGCGTTGATCCATCACTTCAAGCTCTACACCGAGGGCTACCACGTGCCGGCCGGCGAGACCTACCGTGCGGTGGAGGCGCCGAAGGGCGAGTTCGGGGTCTATCTCGTGGCCGACGGCACCAACCGGCCGTACCGCTGCAAGATCCGGGCGCCGGGCTTCGCGCACCTGCAGGTGCTCGACCACATGAGCAAGGGCCACATGCTGGCGGACACGGTGGCCAACCTAGCCAGCATGGACATCGTGTTCGGGGAGATCGACCGGTGACGGGCAGTGCGGCCAACGGCGCCGAGGCCTTCGTCTTTACGCCCGAGAACCGGGCCAAGGCGGATGCGGTGATCGCCAAGTACCCGGCGGGCTGTCAGGCCAGTGCGGTGCTGCCCCTGCTCGACTTGGCCCAACGTCAGAACGACGGCTGGATCTCCCAGGCAGTGATGGAGCACGTCGCCGAGTTGCTCGACATGGCGTCGATCCGGGTCTACGAGGTCGCGACCTTCTACACGATGCTGAACCTGGAGCCGGTCGGCCGCTATCACGTCCAGCTCTGCCGCACCACGCCCTGCTGGCTGCGGGGCTCGGACGCGCTGCGCGACGCCTGCCGCGAGGAGCTCGGCATCGGCCTCGGAGGGACCACGGAGGACGGGCTCTTCACGCTGACCGAGGTCGAATGCCTCGGCGCCTGCGTCAACGCGCCCATGGTGCAGATCAACGATCATTTCTACGAGGATCTCGACCCGGTGCGCATGAAGGAGATTCTGCGCGGGTTCAGGGCCGGGAGTCCGCCCGAGCCGGGCCCGCAGACCGGTCGCCAGACCTCGGCGCCGGCCTCCGGCCCGACGACACTGACCGAGCTTTGAGCATGCTCAGCGATTCCGACCGCATCTTCACCAACCTCTACGGCACCGGCGACTGTAGCCTAGCCGGCGCCCGCACGCGGGGCGACTGGGACGGGACGGCGGCGCTGATGGCCAAGGGCCACGACTGGATCATCGACCAGATTAAGGAGTCGGGCCTGCGCGGTCGCGGCGGCGCCGGCTTCCCGACCGGGCTCAAGTGGTCCTTCATGCCGAAGGAGGAGGCCCCCGGCCGCCCGCACTATCTCGTGGTCAACGCCGACGAGAGCGAGCCCGGCACCTGCAAGGATCGGGACATGATGCGTCACGATCCGCAAAAGCTGATCGAGGGGTGCTTGCTCTCCGGCTTCGCCATGCGGGCGCACGCCGCCTATATCTACATTCGCGGCGAGTTCTACGACGAGGCGGTCGCGCTCCAGGCGGCGATCGACGAGGCCTATGAAGCGGGCCTCATCGGCAAGAACCCCTGCGGCACCGACTGGCCCTTCGACGTCTACCTGCACCGGGGCGCCGGCGCCTACATCTGCGGCGAGGAGACCGGGCTGCTGGAGAGCCTGGAGGGCAAGCCCGGGAGGCCCCGCCTCAAGCCGCCCTTCCCGGCAGCGGTCGGGCTCTACGGCTGCCCGTCGACGGTGAACAATGTCGAGACTATTGCGGTGGTGCCCACCATCCTCAGGCGCGGCGCCGAGTGGTTCGCCGGTATCGGCCGGCCCAAGAACACCGGCACCAAGGTCTTTTGCATCTCCGGCCACGTGAACCAGCCGTGCAACGTGGAAGAGGAGATGGGCATCCCCATGCGCGAGCTGATCGAGAAGCACGCGGGCGGGGTGCGCGGCGGCTGGGACAACCTGCAGGCGGTGATTCCGGGCGGCGCCTCGGTGCCGCTACTGCCCAAGTCGATCTGCGACGACGTGCTGATGGATTTCGATTCGCTGATGGCTGAGAAGTCGGGCCTTGGGACCGCGGCGGTGATCGTGATGGACAAGTCGGCCGACGTGGTCGAGGCCATCGCCCGGCTCTCCCACTTCTACATGCACGAGAGCTGCGGCCAGTGCACGCC
>JAPPKP010000113.1 GCA_028819955.1 Rhodospirillaceae bacterium
GCCTCCACCGTCGGCTCCATGTGGAGGTTGTTCGGCGCCGCGTTGACGAAGACGTTGACGCCGGACCTGTCGAACATCGCGCGCCAGTCGTCTCCCGTCTCCTCGTAGCCGAACCGGTCCTGCACCTCGTTTCGCGTGGCCTCGTCGAGGTCGACGATCCGCTTCAGTCGGATCGCGACGGGAAGCCGGTTCTTGACCAGCTTCTGCATCGCAAACGAATAGGAATGGAACGAGCCGATGAAGCCTGCTCCCAGGGTTCCGATGACGAGTTCCTGATTGGACATTCGGGCTGATTCCTTCGTTGGCTCGGACGCAATTCGGAACCGCGCGCCGACGCGCGGCTGGGAGAGTTCTGGGCGGTCACGTTCAGAAGTCGGATACGTCGACCCAGCGGCGGGTCTGCGCCGACTCCACGCAGGCATCGACGATCTGCATGATCTTCCAGCCGTCGCGGAAGGTCGGCCAGGCGGGCTTGCCGCTCGCCACCGCCTCCATCAGCTCACGAATCTCGATTGCCTTGTACTCGTTGTAGCCAAGGCCGAAGTTCGCCACCGGGTAGAAGGCGCCGTAACGCCCATGCTCCGGGCTGGCGTCGATCGACTTGAAGCCCTGCTCGCTCGGAGGATCGCCGACCCGGTAGACCTGGATGCGGTTTACCTGGTCGTAGTTGAAACGGAGCGCCCCCTTGGTTCCGTAGAGCTCGTAACTGTGGGTGTGCTTCTGACCGGTGGCGACCCGGCTAACGTCGATGGTGCCCATGCCGCCGCCTGAGAAGCGGCAGAGCAGGGTGACGATGTCATCGGTGGTCACCTCCCGGCGGGGCGCATCGTCCGGAACCTTCTGCTGCGCCCCGTAGTTGAAGCCCTCCAGCACCGGCCTCGTCTTGGTCACGATCTCCATGTCCGCCACCAGGCTCTCGACGTCGCCGACCAGGTACTGAGCCAGGCTGAAGATGTGCGATGCGATATCGCCCACCGCACCGGTTCCCGCCATTTCCTTGTCGCAGCGCCACATGAACGGGGTGTCCGGATCGGCCAGGAAGTCGACATGCATCGCGGCCTTGAAATAGACGATGCGACCGACCTCTCCGCGCTGGATGAAGTCGCGTGCAATGCCGTGCGCCGGGTTGCGGGGGAAGTTGTGGCCGATCATGGTCACGACGCCACGCGCGTCCGCCGCGTCGGCGAGGGTTTTGGCCTCGCTCGCCGTCATGGTCAGCGGCTTCTCGCAGTAGACGTGCTTTCCCGCCTCGATCGCAGCCTGCGCGACCTCGAAGTGCAGGTTGTTGGGGAGGCAGATATCGACGAGATCCACGTCGGGATCGGTGAGCGCTGCCCGCCAGTCGGTGCCGCTGCTGCGGGCCTCGTATCGCTCTGCGAGGCCTCGCGCCACCTCCTCGTCGACATCGATCACGCTGTGCAGCACAGGGACCGCTGGCTCGCGGCCGAACACGGTCGACTGGCTCCGGTATCTCATCGTGTGGGCCTGGCCCATCCAGCCGGCGGCTCCAATGATGGCGACGCGTATCTCCCTCATCGTCTACTCCTGCGTAACTGCGGATGGCGTTCCCGTGGCGGTGTTCGCAGTGCGCCGGCCGAATGACGTGCAGCAGGTTCGCCAGGTGGAACGCAAGGTCGGCCTGGGGAATTGAACGCAACGGCAGCGACGACGCACCGACGGCAATGACCGGCGTAGAGCGGCACCCCGCCGCCGATCCTTCGTCAAAGCTCGTTCTTGTAGAACCGGCCGTCCTTCATGATGACCGGGATGTGGCGGCCCTGCTCCTGTAGCAGCCCGAGATCGCTGAGGGGATCGCCGTCCACCACCAGGATGTCCGCCAGCGCCCCCGGCGCGATGGTGCCGAGCTCGCCCGAGCGCTGCATCAGCTCGGCGTTGATCGAGGTGGCGGAGCGCAGCACGTCAACCGGATCGAGCACTTGGCTTCGGATCAGAAACTCCTGGCTCTGCCGGTCCTGCAACGCCCCGAGCAAATCCGTGCCGAAGCCCATCGGCACGCCCGCCGCCCGGCAAACCTCGAGCGAGCGCAGGCCTTCCTCACCCAGACCCTGAAGCTTGTCGGCGAAGACCTTGCGCAGACCGAGCTCGTCGCCCGATTCGAGCATCGCGAAGATCGTCACCAGCGTCGGCACCACGAAGGCGCCGGCCGCTGCGGCGGCCTCTGCTGCCGGGGCGTCGATCTGGGTGCCGTGCTCGATCGAGCGCACGCCGAGCTCGGCACAGCGCCGCGCCGCACTCGCCGTGTGCGCATGGGCCATAACGTAGGTGCGCCGGGTCGCCGCCTCTTCCACGCCGACCCTGATTTCCTCGTCTGAGTACTGGTCCATCCAGAGCGGATCGGTCGGCGAGAGCACGCCGCCCGAGACCATCATCTTGATCTGGTGCGCGCCCT
>JAPPKP010000412.1 GCA_028819955.1 Rhodospirillaceae bacterium
GGGAGGGAGACGGCATGCGCTTTTCGGACAACGGGTATTACATCGAGCGCTACGTGAAGTGCGACAACTGCGGCGTTCTCATCTACGACGAGGGCATCTCGGCCGCAGTGAAAGGCAAGGATCAGCTCTTCTGCTCCGATTGGTGCGTCCAATGGTTCACGGCGCGGGCCGACGGCGTCGAGCAGCCGCGCATTCCGCTGCCGAAGCAGGGCATCCACGAGACTGGCTGAGCGCGCCACGCCGCGCGACGCATCCAAACAATCCGCCGGCCGACGGGGCAGAGCACCATGAGCGACCTGGTCGGGATCGACGTGGGCGGAACCTTCACGGATTTCGTTCGCTACGATCCGGACACCCAGGCCGTCGATGTCTGGAAGACACTGTCGACCCCGGCCGATCCCATCGACGGGATTATCGACGGGCTGGACCGCTCCGGCGATGTAGGTGGCATCGGCAACATCCGCTTCGGCACCACCATCGCGACCAACGCGATTCTGGAGCGCAAGGGCGCCACGGTCGCTTACGTGACCACCACCGGCTTTCGCGACGTTCCCTTCATCCAGCGGGGCAAGCGCAAGAGCCACTACGACATCACCTGGGTCAAGGCCAAGCCGCTGGTGAAGCGGCGCCACTGCTACGAGGTGGACGAGCGGATTCTGGCCAGGGGCGAGGTTTACCAGGAACTGGACACAGGGCGTGTCCGCGCCATCGCCCGCGAAATCAAGTCCCTCGGCCGTGTCGAGGCGGTCGCGATCAACTTCCTCTTCTCCTTCGTGACGCCCGACCACGAGCGCACGGCGCAGGAAATCTTCGCCGAAGAGTGCCCGGACATCCCGGTCAGCATCTCTTATGAGGTGCTGCCCAAGTGGAAGGAGTTCGAGCGCTCGTCCACCACCATCACCGACGCCTACATCAAGCCCGTGGTGGGCCACCATCTCGGCGCCATGCGGACGCAGCTCGATGAGAAGGGCATCACCCGCCAGGTCGCCGCGATCAAGTCCAACGGCGGCGAGATGACCCTGGAGGAGGCCGCCCGCCACCCCATCCAGATGACCCTCTCCGGTCCCACCGGAGGCGTGG
Source organism: Rhodospirillaceae bacterium (assembly GCA_028819955.1). The sequence goes on from JAPPKP010000412.1 coordinate 1,081, forward strand.
TCGGCGCCAAGCAGATCGCCCGCAGCGTCGGCGTCGATCACCTGGTCACCCTCGACATGGGCGGCACGTCGACGGATGTCTCGACCGTGGTCGGCGGCAACGAGAGCTTCACCACGAGCTTCGAGATCGAGTTCGGCCTGCCGATCCAGATACCCATGATCGACATCCGCACCATGGGCGCAGGCGGGGGCTCGCTGGCCTGGATTGACAAGGGCGGCATGCTGCGAATGGGGCCGGAGAGCGCGGGCGCGAACCCTGGGCCTGCCTGCTACGGCCTCGGCGGCACTCAGGCCACCGCGACCGACGCCAACCTCATGCTCGGCCGCATCAATCCCGCGAACTTTCTAGGCGGCGCGATGGCGCTCGATTCAGACGCGGCGGCGGCGGCGATCGCCAAGGTGGCAGGCGCAATCGACCGGCCGGTCGAGGAGACCGCGCTCGCCATGGTGCAGATTGCCAACAACAACATGATCGGCGCGCTGCGCTCGGTCCTGACCGAGCGCGGCCTCGACCCCCGCGATTTCACCTTGCTAGCCTTCGGCGGCGCCGGTCCCGTCCATGTCGCCGACCTCATGGTCCACGCCAACATCCCGAGCGGCATCGTGCCCAACCATCCGGGCCAGTTCTCGGCTTTCGGCTTCCTGATGACCGATGCCAGGGTCGACATGGAGCGGACGGCGCAGATGACCTCGGCGGCTTTCGATGCGGACCATGCCAACCGCGTGCTCTCGGACTTGATCCGCGAAAGCATCGCCGCGCTCGAGCAGCAGGGCTACACCGAGAACATCGAGATCCACCGCTCGCTGGAGATGCGCTATCTCGGGCAGAACCACGAGCTCGACGTGCCCATCGCCTTCGACCGTTTCGACGAGAGCACGATGCCGGGGCTGTGGCAGGCGTTCCATCGTGCGCACCACGATCGCTTCAATTTCGACATTCCCGGCGAGAAGATCGAGATGACCTCGGTCAAGGTCACGGCGGTTTCGGTCACCGACAAGCTGCAGCTTGCCGAGATCGGCACGGCCGATGGCGAGCCGGAGCCGGCGGCCACGCGCCGCGTTCTGTTCGAGGAGGGCTGGGCAGAGACCCCGGTCCACGATCGTGCGGCACTCCGGGCAGGCCATCGTTTCGAGGGCCCGGCGCTGATCGAGGAGCCCGCCTCGGTCACCGTCATTCGCCCGGGCCAGCCGGTGCGGATCGACCGCTACGGCAATATTCTGATCGGCGAGATCGCGCGCCAAGCCTGAGCCCCGATCGGGGTCCGCGCGCGGGCGAGGAAAGGAACCCGTCATGGACATGGTCACGATGAACATCATCGAATCCGCCAT
>JAPPKP010000206.1 GCA_028819955.1 Rhodospirillaceae bacterium
CGAAGTCGGTGAAGCTGATCCAGATCACCCGGATGATCGGGTAGACCTGATAGCCTACGAAGAAAAGGATCGCAGGCGCCAGCAGGACCCAGGTATTGAGGTCCCGGAGCGCCTTGGACGCGTTGTAGTGCTGCGCCATGGTGCTGCGCGCGGCGTCAGGCGAGCCCGCGACGCGGGTGCGCCGCGGGCAAGGCAGGTAAATGCGTCAATTCCGATGCGCGACGCGCCGGGGGACGGTGCGCCCGTCGCGCTCCATCCCCCGGGCGAAAGACGTCGCTACATGCGCTCGAGCTCGGCGCGCACCGCATCCATGGTGTTCTGCAGGGCGACGCGCGGATCGGGCTCCTCGCCCTTGAGATAGGTCTCCCAGGTCGACTGGCCGATGATGAACTGGTGCAGGCCGATCAGGTGGTTGTTGATCGCCTTGGCCTGGTCGAGCTGGCCCCGGACCAACCCCACGAAGGGCAGCATCCACTCGGGCGGGTTGGCAGCCCACTCGGCGTAGATCGACTTGTAGGGCGGCAGCTGGCCGGGATGCGCCGTCTCGGTGCCGGCGATCGAGTCCTGCCAGATCTGCCGGTCGTAGGTGAGGGCACGGATGTATTCGGCCACCTGCTCCTTGTTCTTGCCATGCTTGAAGAGCGCGCAGCCTGTGGTCCAGAACACGGTCGAGCCCTCGCCGCCGGCGAACTTGGGAAGCCCGGCCATCTTCAGCGCCGATGGCTCATCCCAATACTGAGCAAAACGCAGCGGGGCATTGAAATACTTGGTGTAATAGCCGACGCGCTGGGCGGCAAAGGCGACCTCGTCCGGGGTGCCGTTGACGCCGCCGTCGGTCGCGCCCGCGAGCAGGATGTCGGGGTGCGACAGGTCCATGATCTTCTTCATCAGTATCAGCGCTTCGACCGCCGCATCGTGGGTGAAGTCGAACAGGCCGTCCTCGGTGTAGACGTCGCTGTTCAGGCTGTGCGTCATGGGCGCGAGCGAGCGCCAGCCATGGGCGTCGAAGGTCGCGCCGAAAGGCGCCGCACCGCTGTCGACCACGGCCTGGGCGTTGGCAAGATACTCGTCCCAGGTCACGGGCGGCGTCTCGCCGACGCCTGCTTCGTCGGTGATACCCGAGTGCCAGCCCATGCCGATCACGTCGAGCAGGAAGGGCCAGCCGTAGAGCTTGCCGTCGATGGTGCACTCGTCGCGGATCGACGGAATCATGTCGTCGACGACCTCTTGAGGGATGTAGGGATCCCACGGCTCGATGACGTCGGCCTGGATCATCGAGGTCATTTCCACGAACGGGGTCTGGCCGACATAGACGTCCCAGGTGCTTTCCTGGTTGCGCGACTCGGCGACGAAGCGCTCGATGCCGAAGCCCTCGACCGGCGCGATCTGATAGTTGATGCCGGGGAACTGCTCGTTGACCTGCGGAATCGACGGATGCAGGTCCTCGATCCACTGATAGAAGGTCGGACTGAGCGGACGATCCTGCGCGAATGCGAAGCCGCTGCCGTAGTTCGCCGCCACACTCGCGCCCGCGAGGCCGAGGCCGGCGGCGATGCTGCGGGTCATGAACTGGCGTCTGTCGATCTCACCACGCAGCAGTTGACCGCGAGCCGCCTGCCGCAGCAGATGTTCCTGTTCCTTGCGTTCAGCCATAGCTTTTCCTCCTAGATATAATTCCTAGTTATGGAATTTTCTCTCACTGGGGAATGGTCTCAACAAGCGCGCCGCAGCGCAACGCCGAATTCGTCCGCTTGCTCTAATTTGAGATTGGGGGTGTCGACGCGCCCCGGCGCTTAGCCGTCGCGCAAGCGCTCGGTCACTTCCTTGTCAAGCGCGTCGGGGCGCAACGGAGAAATCGGTTTGCGCCGCCCAAATTCGAGAGGTGAAGGCGGGCGAGATCCCGCCCGCTACTCAGCCGCCGCGCAGTTGCTCCGTTGCGGCCTTGTCGAGGGCGCCGGCGTCGTCGAGGGCGACGCGGTAGGTCTCGCGGGCGGCCTCGGGGGAGACCCAGCGCTCGCGGACGTCGGTCGCGACCTGCTCCGCCGGCCGCTCAGTCGGCGCGCCGTAGCCGCCACCGCCGCAGGAGTAGGAGACGATGGTGTGGCCCTCGGGGATGATCGCCTGGGCGCAGGGGTCAAGCTGGTGCAGATCGCCGTTGGCATCGCGCCGGAACTGGTTGGCACGCCCGCCTGCGGTGCCGCCGCGCGCGCCCTCGGGCGCCGTGACGTTGCCGTCGCTGACGTAGCCCACCTCCAGATCGCCCTCGGTCGGCCCGAACTCGCAGTAGACCCCGGCGCCGCCCCGCGTCCGGCCATGGCCGCCCGAATCGGTGATGAAGTGGCGGCCGCGTACGGTGAGCGGGAAGCGCATCTCGTCGAGCTCGATGGAATCCTGGTAGGACATGC
>JAPPKP010000334.1 GCA_028819955.1 Rhodospirillaceae bacterium
ATGCGCCTGGAGGACAGGCTCGATTGGCCCACCGCGAAGCTCAGCGTGAACGAGCTGCAGAAGGTCGCGATCGGCCGCTCGGCTATCACCGAGCCAGAGATCTTTCTGCTGGACGAGCCGCTAAGCAACCTGGACGCGGCCTTCCGCGCCTTTATGCGGACCGAGCTCAAGCATCTTCAGCATCAGTTCCAGCAGACCATGGTCTACGTCACCCACGACCAGATCGAGGCGATGAGCCTGGCCGACCGGATCGCGGTGATGGACCTCGGCGTGCTGCAGCAGTACGGCTCGCCCATCGAGGTCTACAACGAGCCGCGCAATGTCTTCGTCGCCAACTTCATGGGCAGCCCCAGCATGAACCTGGTGCCGTGCCGGCTTGCGGGCGGAGACGGCAGCTACGCGCTCGACTTCGGCGAAGGCGGCAGCGCGCTGGTGCAAGACGGTGGGCTCAAGCGGCGCTGCGATGCGGCGCGGGATGCCGAGGTGATTTTCGGCGCCCGGCCGGAGGACCTGGAGATCGAGCCGACAGGCAATTCCGCGCCCGGCATCGAGGCGACGGTGACCTTCGTCGAGCCGATCGGCCCCCGCACGATCGTTCATCTCGCCGCCGGCGAGCGCCGTATGAAGATCGCCAAGGGCAAGATGTACGGCATCGAGCTCGGCGCCAGGGTCAAGGCGGTGCTGCCGCCCGGCAAGTGCCACCTGTTCGATGCGGGGACGGGGGAAGCGCTGGGCCATGCCTAGCGCGGCCCGACTTCTGACCCGCGCCTGAGAGAGGTCTTCGACCGCGCCATGGCCCGGCTGGAGCTGAGGAACGCGAGCAAGTCCTACGGCAAGACCGTTGCGGTGAAGGACATCGACCTCGTTGTCGAGGACAACGAGTTCTTCTGCATCTTCGGCCCGCCAAGCTCGGGCAAGACGACGATCCTGCGCCTGCTTCTCGGGCTGGTGGCGCCCGACGAGGGCGAGATCGTCATCGGCGAAACGCCCGTGAGCGAGCAGGGGCCGAAGGAGCGCAATCTGGCGATGGTGTTCCAGAATCTCGCGCTCTTCCCGCACATGAGCGCCGGGCAGAATCTCGCCTTCCCGCTGGTCGAGCGGAAGATGGAGAAGGCGGCGATCATGGCGCGCGTTGCCGAGGTGGCGGAGACGCTTCACATCACGCCCCTCTTGGATAAGCCGCCGGCGCACTTGAGCGGGGGCGAGCGTCAGCGTGTCGCCATCGGCCGGGCGCTGGTGCGCGACCCTGCGGCCTTCCTGATGGACGAGCCGATCGCGGCGCTCGATGCCAGGCTGCGCGAGGAGATGCGGGTCGAGCTCAAGCGTCTCCAGCGGGAGCTGCATCACACCATCGTCTACGTCACCCACGACCAGGAGGAGGCGATGTCGATCGCGGATCGCATCGCCGTGATGGAGGCTGGCGAAATCCGCCAGGTGGGGACGCCGGCGGAGATCTACAACCTGCCCAACAGCCGCTATGTGGCGGAGCTGATCGGCGCGCCACCAATGAACTTCGTGGACGGCGCTCTGGTGGACGGCGGCCGCTTCGAGGGTCGCGACGTGCCGCTTTCGATTTCGGTGGAGGGTGCGGAAGAGACGGGGCCTGCGGTGCTCGCGGTGCGGCCCGAGGACCTGGAGATCGACGCCTCCGGTTCCGTCGCGAACGGTGGGGTCGAGGCTTCGATCTACGAGGTGGAGCCGCTGGGGGCGTTCACCATCGTGGACGTGAGCGCGGGCGAGCAGATCCTCAAGGTGCAGGCGCCGGGCCAGCCTCGGTTCGCCCTCGGCGAGCAGGTGCGCCTGGTCCTCGATCCCGACCGCTGCCACCTCTTCCACGGCGAGACCGGCGACCTCATCCGCTCGGCCCGTTGAAGAGCCCAAGCGTGTCGGCCCGATATCGCCCGGCTCTTGACAGGGGGCCGGACCTGCTCTAGCTAGGGAGCCTTAGCGCCGATTTGAGCGACAGCTTGCGGGCGCTCTACAAATGCGGCTAAAGCGTTGGGCCCGCCCGGCTTCAGCCGCGGCGGGTATTTTCGTGCGGCGGGCCACAGGGGTAGCGCGTGGCAGCGGCACGACGCGACGGCCGACGGCCAGAGAACGAGGAGCCGGTGGGTGACGGCCGGCAGGCCACGCGCGCGGCCGCTCTCGAAGCGGCCGCGGCGGAGCGCATACTGCTGCTGGACGGGGCCATGGGCACCATGATCCAGCGCCACGAGCTGAGCGAGGCGGACTTTCGCGGCGCGCTCTATGCCGATCACGACCGCGAGCTGGCCGGTAACAACGACCTGCTCTCCCTCACCCGGCCGGAGGTCATCCGCGACATCCATGCGGGCTTCCTCGAAGCCGGCGCCGACATCGTCACCACCAACACCTTCAACGCGAACCGGGTGTCGCAGG
>JAPPKP010000133.1 GCA_028819955.1 Rhodospirillaceae bacterium
CGCCCTTGCCGCCCCGGGAGCTCCTGGCAACCCTGCCGGTGCACAGGGAGCTCATGCGTTGCTTCTCCTACTTCGACCTCGTCGGCTTCCAGACCGAGACGGACCGCGCTCACCTGCTCGACTATCTGGTCCGCGAGGCGAAGGCCCGGGTGGAGGAGCGGGAGGGAGGCGCCGTCGTCCGCGCCTTCCGAAGAAACTTCAGGGCCGAGACCCATCCCATTGGCATCGACACCCGCTATGTCGAGCGCAACGCGGCCAGGGCCGAGAACAGCCGGGAGTTCGAGCGCCTTCGGTCCAGCCTCGCCGGCCGCCGGCTGATCGTCGGCGTGGACCGGCTCGACTACTCTAAGGGGCTGGTCCAGCGCTTCGATGCGTTTGCACATTTCCTGCGAGCCTATCCCCGCCATCTCAACCGAGTCTCCCTGATGCAGGTCGCGCCCCCCAGCCGCGGCGCGATCGCCGAGTATTCCGAGATCCGGCGGACGCTCGAGACGCTCGCCGGACACGTGAACGGCGAGTTGGCGGACGTCGATTGGGTGCCGATCCGCTACCTGAACAAGAGCTTCAGCCGGCGCTCCCTGTTCGGCTTTCTGCGTCTCGCGCAAGTCGGCCTGGTCACGCCCCTGCGCGATGGCATGAACCTCGTCGCCATGGAGTATCTGGCGTCCCAGCGGCCGGACGATCCGGGAGTCCTCGTACTCTCGCGCTTCGCCGGTGCGGCCGAACATCTGCCGGACGCGTTGATCGTGAACCCCTACGACGTGGAAGGTGTCGCCAAGACCATCCAGGCGGCACTCACGATGCCCTTGGAGGAACGCAGGGAACGCTGGCGGAGCTCGATGCAGGTGCTCCGGTCGAACAGCGTGGAGGCCTGGTTCGAGCGCTTCGTCACCCGGCTCTCCGAGGCGTAGGCCGGGCGGCGCCGGCCACCCGCGTCAGCCAATCCAGCAGCTCCCCGACCGTATCGACCTGCACCGCTGCCCGCGTCGCCGAGCCTTTGCCGACGCGGATGCTCACGCCGCCCCGTGCGTTGACCGCCTCGAAGCCGTCCTCGTCGGTGATGTCGTCACCGCAGAACACCGGTGTCCGCCCGAGGAACGGCGCTTCGCCCATGAACGCCTCTATGGCCGTGCCCTTGTTGTGCCCGCGCGGTCCGATCTCGAATACGAACTTGCCTTCGATAACCTGCCAGCCTTGCGGAGCGTGCCTGAGGGTGGCGTTCACGACATCCCTGCAGTCGTCACGCAGCGACGGGGCAAGGCGACAGTGCAGGCCGAGAGTGTATTGCTTGTCTTCGACGAGTACACCGGGACGCTCCGCCGCGAACGCCTCCAGCTCCGCCCGGACGACGTGCAGGTCGCACCGCGGCAAGGGAGGACGCACGATCCCGCCATCCGCCGCGCGCCTCTCGAGCCCGTGCAGTCCGGCAACGGCCGGGACGGCAGTGCCCAGGAATCCGTCGATCTGCTCGATGGGTCGGCCCGTTACGATCGCGACCGCGCCACCCAGCGCCTCGCGCAACGCAACCAGCAGCGAAGGCAAGCGGTCCGGAACGTCGACGGCCTCCGGCGTCGGCGCGATATCGACGATGCAGCCGTCAAAGTCGAGGAACAGCGCCCAATCCGGGCACGGTTCTGGCAAATTCATAGCGTTCACACTGTCGATCGTCGCCGAGCCCCCCGGAGCTTCGGGCGCGGCGAGATCGCCTACGATCCGTGGCACTACGTGCCGGTTCTGACGCGGAAGCCCGGCGCGCAGCGCAATGGTGCGCCCTTCAAGGAGTGGAAGCTATGCCCTGCTAGCCTCAGCCTTTCCATCCCTTGCCCCCATTCATCGAAACTTCGCGCAGCATAACGGTCGAATATAGGCCACCCGTTTGAGAGGGACGAGACCAGGGCAGGACCGCTTGTGGTTAACAGCGGACCTAGGCCGATCCATGTCTTCTTCTAGCCACAAGCGGATATGCCGGCCTTCAGGGCCCACCCGCGCGGAGACAGCTCACTCATCAAGTCACGTGAGTTTGCGGCGGCCGTGCTCCTAGCCCCGGCAGCGGCCACTGCCGGGCGGCGCATCCGCCATCCCGGACTCCACATCCGCCGATCCTTCGGGATACCATGACACAGGGGTTCGTCGGGGGGACGCGGTGGGCACCGAGGGTCGCTATCGTGTAGGCGTCGACGTCGGAGGGACGTTCACCGATATCGTCCTGGTCGAGGAGGCCAGCGGGGAGATCCTGACCGCCAAGGTGGCGACGGTGCCGAAGGACCCCTCGCAAGGCTGCATCAACGGCATCGACAAGGCGCTCAGCCGCTATCACCTGGCGCCAGAGCAGCTTTCCTTCGTCGTCCACGGCACGACGATCGCTACCAACACCATCATCGAGGGCAAGGGGGCGAAGGCCGGACTGATCACCTCCGAGGGCTTCCGTGACGTTCTCGAGATCGCCTACCAGACCCGGCCCACCCTCTACGACCTCTTCTTCGAGCGGCCAAAGCCGCTGATCCCACGCTATCTCTGCGTCGGCGTACCCGAGCGGATGGGTCCCGACGGCGCGGTGCTGGTGCCCCTGGACGAGGACGCGGTGCGCGCGGCCGCGCGCACCCTGATGGGCCACGACGTCGAGGCGATCGCCGTGGCCTTCCTGCACTCGTACGGCTTTCCCGACCACGAGCGCCGCGCCGGCGAGCTGCTGGTGGAGGAGTGCGGCGCGCTGCCGATCGTCCTCTCCTCGGAGGTCAGCCGCGAATACCGCGAGTACCCGCGCACCTCCACGACCGTCGTCAATACCGTGCTGCTGCCCAAGGTGGCGCCCTACGCGGCGCGCCTCGAGGACCGGCTTCATGAACGCGGGGTTAGGCCCAGCCTGCACATGATGACCTCGGCGGGCGGCATCATGGCCTCGGCGACGGCTAAGCGGCATCCTGTGCATCTCGTGGAATCGGGGCCCGCCGCCGGGGTGATCGGCGCCGCGTTCATCGCCGAGCTTTCGGGGCACGGCAACCTCATGTCCCTCGACATCGGCGGCACCACCGCCAAGGCGGCGCTGGTCAACGGAGGGCAACCGCTGATCGCCGAGCAGTTCGAGGTCGGATCGTCCGCGATCGCCAGCCTGACCGCCGCCCGGGGCCAGGGCTATCCGGTGCTGACTCCGGTCATCAGCCTGGTCGAGATCGGCGCCGGAGGGGGCAGCATCGCCCACGTCGATCCCGGCGGCGCGCTTACCGTCGGTCCCCAGAGCGCGGGCGCCGACCCCGGCCCCGCCTGCTACGCACAAGGCGGCGATCAACCGACGTTGACAGACGCGAACGTCGTTCTGGGCCGGATCAACCCCGCGTTCTTCCTTGGCGGCGAGACTGCCCTCGACGTGGAGCTCGCCGAGAAGGCGATCGCGGACAAGGTGGCCAAGCCCGCGGGCCTCGATCTGGTGGCCGCGGCGCGGGCCATCATCGACATTGCCAACGCCAAGATGACGAGCGCCCTTTACTTCATTTCGGTCGAGCAGGGGATCGATCCCCGCGACTACGTGCTCGTCCCCTCGGGTGGGGCCGGACCCATGCACGCCGCGGCGATCGCTAAGGCATTGGGGATCGGCACAGTCCTCGTGCCGCCGACGCCAGGCGTGAACTCGGCGGTGGGCCTCCTGGCAAGCGACCTCAAGCACGAGGTCGTGCGCACCTTCATGCGCGAAGCGGACGCCACCGACCCGGCGGAGCTCAGGGCCGTCTTCGCGGAACTCGAAGATGGCGTGCGCGCACTCCTCGACGAAGAGGTGATGGCTGGCCAAGACGTCACGATCGCCCGCGAGATCGACATGTGCTACGTCGGCCAGTCCTTCCGCCTGGTCGTTCCGGTGCCCGAAACCATCGGCGCCGACGTCGCGGAGGTGCTGTCCGAGGACTTTCACGCCCGCCACGCCGCGGCCTACGGGTTCGCGAGCCCCGGCGATCCGACGATGCTGATGAATCTGCGCCTGATCGGGACCGGTCGGGTGGAGCGGCCGGCGGCCCGCCGCTTGGAGCGCGGCGACCGCGATGCCTTCAAGGGGCGCCGCCGCGTCTACTTCAACGAACCCGAAGAGGCGATCGAGGTCGACACCTTCGACCGCACGCGGCTGATGGCGGGCACCACGGTGGTCGGTCCGACGATCATCGAGCAGATGGACACGACGATCGTGATCCCACCGGCGGCGCGCGTCGTAGTCGAAGACCACGGCAGCCTCATCATCTCGATCGAGGGCGGCCGGCCGTGAGCCGGTTCATCCTCTGGCGGCTGTGGTCGGTGATCCCGATCTTCTTCGGGGTCTCGGTAGTCGGGTTCCTGCTGATGAAGATGGTGCCGGGGGATCCGACCTTCTATCTCCTCGGACCGTGGGCCGGTCCGGAGGCACGCGAAGCGCTGTTGAAGAAACTGGGGTGGGACCAACCGCTTCCCGTCCAGTACTACAAGTGGCTCATCAACTTCGTGCAAGGCGATTTCGGCACGTCGACCACCTACGATGCGCCGGTCTCGACGATCCTGCTCGAGCGTGTCGTCAACAGCGGCATCCTCACCGGCATAAGCTTCGCCATCGCCTCCGTGCTCGGCTTCGGCGGCGGCATCATCGCCGCGATCAAGCAGTACTCGGTGATTGACCGGGCGATCACCGCGACAGCTATCGCCCTGGCCAGCGCCCCGGTCTACTGGCTGGGGCTGCTGCTCGTCTTCTTCTTCGGCTTGCTGCTCGGTGTCCTGCCCGTGTCCAGCATGTACAGCCTGGATCGCGAGGGCGAGATCCTCGATCTCCTCCGGCACGCAATCCTGCCCGCCTTTACCACCGCGCTCATTCCCATGGCCGTAATCATCCGGCTTACGCGGTCGGCGATGGCCGATGCGCTGGGCCAGGCCTACGTCCAGGCGGCCCGCGCCCGCGGTCTGAGCGAGAGGTCGGTCATCCTAAGGCACGCGACCAAGAACATCCTGGCGCCGATCGTCAATATCACCGGCCTGCAGCTCGGTTTCATCTTCGGCGCCGCGCTCTTCAGCGAGGTCGTCTTCAACTGGCCGGGGATCGGCCTTCTGATCTTCGACGCGATCGGAACCCGGGACGTTCCGGTCATCCAAACCGTCGTCATCTTCAATGGCGCGCTGTTCGTGACCATCAACCTGATCACCGATATCACCCAAGCCCTCATCGACCCCCGGACGAAGGGCCACTAGGGACAGCCCCGCACCGTGGAGGCCAAGCTCGACAGATCCGGCGATCGCGGGGCGGCTGAACCGGCCATGGCGGAAGGCGCTCCCGCCGGTTACCGCTCACAGCTTCGCCTCGGCCTTCTGGCGCTCGGCCGGGATCGGCTGGCGCTCGCGGGGATGATCGTCATCGCGCTCGTCGCCATCGCCGCGGCCGCGGCACCCCTCATCAGCCCATACGATCCGACCGTGGCGCATTCCGAGGCGGGCAGACTCGCCCCCATCGGGACTCCCGGCCACGTTCTGGGCACCGACGGCGGGGGTCGGGACATCCTGAGCCGGCTCATCTGGGGTGGCCGGGTCTCCATCACCGTCGCCGTGCTGCCCGTGCTGGTTTCCGCGCTCGGGGGGCTCGTGCTGGGCCTGGCGGCGGGCATGACCGGCAAGTGGCTGAGCGGCTTCATCATGCGTTCGATGGACGTCCTCTTCGCCTTCCCTGCCGTCCTCCTCGCGCTTGCCGTGGCGACGATACTGGGGCCGGGCATGATGAACGTGATGATGGCGATCGCCATCGTTTCGGTCCCCTACATGACGCGCGTGGTCTACGTCGAGACGCTGTCGGTACGGGCGAGCGACTATGTCGAGGCGGCCCGGGCCTGCGGCACGCCGATGTCTCGCTTGTTGGTGCGGGAGATCGTTCCCAACGTCATGCCTTCGTTGATCGTCTACGCGACGACGGGGATCGGCGGGTTGATCGTGCTGGCGGCCGGGCTGAGTTTTCTCGGGGTCGGCGTGCAGCCGCCGACCGCGGACTGGGGCATCATGACCGCCGACGGCCGGGTCGTCCTGCGCAACATGCCGCACATTGCCACGATTCCCGGGGTCATGGTCCTGATCGTGGCGCTCGCGTTCAACGTCGCCGGCGACGGGATCCGGGACGCGATGGACCCCCGCCGGCGCAGCGGCCACCGGTAGGATGCCCGAGCCGGCGGCGGGCGCGCCTGGCGGCCGGGCGGCGGCGCGCAAATCCCCGGCGTTGCTGCAGGTGGTCGACCTGACCACGCGTTTCCACGTGCCTGACGGCGTTGTCCACGCGGCCGAGGGCGTCGATCTCGAAATCGGCAGCGGCGAAGTCGTCGCCGTTGTCGGCGAGTCGGGATCGGGAAAGAGCGTCACCGCGCTTTCGGCCATGCGGCTGATCGCCGAGCCGCCCGGCAGGATCGTGCGGGGCCAAGTGCTGTTTCACGGCGAGGATCTGCTCACCAAGACGCGGCTCGAGATGCAGGCGATCCGGGGCCGACGCATCTCGATGATCTTTCAGAACCCGTACGCCGCGTTAAATCCGCTGATCAACATCGGTGACCAGCTGCGCGAAACCGTGAACCGATACCGGCATGTATCGCGGCGGCAAGCCAGCGACATCATCGAGGAAAGCCTGGCTCGCCTCGGCATCGCCGAGCCGCGCCGCGTTCTCAAGAGCAGGCCCTACCAGGCGAGCGGCGGCATGAACCAGCGCGTCATGCTGGCGCTGGCGCTACTCGGCGAGCCCGAGCTCTTGATCGCCGACGAGCCGACGACGATGCTCGATGCGATGACCCAAATGGACATCTTTCAGCTCATGCTGAAGATCCAGCGCGAGATGAACATGTCGATTTGGCTCATCACCCACGACTTCGGCGTCGTCGCCCTGATGGCCGACCGGGTCGTCGTCATGTACGCCGGGACGCCCGTCGAGTCGGCCGACTGCGACACCATCCTTCGCGACCCCAAGCACCCCTACACCTCGGGGCTGATCGGATCGGTGCCGACCATGGGATCAACGAGCAAACGGCTGACGCAGATTCCGGGCGAGCCCCCCGACCTCCGAGCGCTCCCCATGGGCTGTAGTTTCGCGCCGCGTTGCCCGAAGGCGATGAAGGTCTGTCGGGCCGAGAGCCCACCGTCGCTCCGGCTGCAGGACGGCAGCGAGGTCAAGTGCTGGCTGCACGCCGAAGGGGCCAACGACGGATGACGAGTCGAGACGCGCTCGTCGAGGTCCGCGACCTGATCAAGGACTTTCCGGGGGAAAAGGGCGGCACGGTAGCGGCGGTCACGGGCGTCACCTTCGACATCCTGCGCGGGGAGACCTTCGCGCTTGCAGGGGAATCCGGCGGCGGGAAGACGACCGTGGGGCGGATGATCCTCGGTCTGATCGAGCCAACCGCGGGGCGCGTCTTGTTCGACGGCCGTGAGGTCACCGGGCTCGCGCCCGAGGCGATGCGGCTGCTTAGGCGGCGGATGCAGATGGTGTTTCAGAACCCGTTGGGGGCGCTCAATCCGAGAAAGACGATCGCCGCCAGCCTCGAGTTGCCGCTCATCAACTTTGGCACCGGCTCTGCCGGCGCGCGCCGGACGCGAGTGGCGGAGCTGCTGGACATGGTCGGACTGGAGGCCGGGGACGGCGAGCGCTATCCCCACGAGTTCAGCGGCGGCCAGGCGCAGCGCATCGGAATCGCCCGGGCGCTCGCGCTTGAGCCCGACTTCATTTTCCTGGACGAGCCGGTGTCCGCGCTCGATGTCTCTATTCAAGCGCAGATCCTCAACCTCTTGAAGGACCTGCAGGAGCGGCTTGGCCTCACCTATCTCTTCGTCGCCCACAACCTCAACGTGGTGCAGTTCATGGCCGACCGATCCGCCATTATGCGGGCGGGCGAAATCGTAGAGATGGGGCCGACCGGCGAGCTCTTTCGATCGCCAAAAGGGGCCTACACCCGAAAGCTCATGTCGGCGATACTCGAGCCCAAGACCCGGTAAGGGAAAGGGAATGCGCCGATGCGCATTCCCTCCCTACGCGGAAGAAGCCGCGCGACTACTCTTCGACCGAAACGATCCGGTAATCGACCGTCCAGTCCGCGGGGCGGACGAAGCCCTTGACCTTCGCCGACATCGCCACCGGGAACTGATCGTTCACGATGGGTGCGTGGTGGGCCTGCTCCTTCTCCCGCTTCACCGCCGCGAGGATCAAGGCGTTGCGCTCGTCCTCGTTGAGGGCGCGGTTCGCGCGGTCGAGCAGGTCGCCGAACTCGTCGTCGACGAGGTGTCCCGAGTTCAGCACGCCGTCGGGATGGGCGAGCTGCCAGACCCAGTAGTCCTCGTTGGATCCGGTCGATATCTGGTTCATGCCGATCTCCGGGGTCATGCCGCCGTACCAGCGGCCGACGTAGGTCAGCCACTCGAACGTCCTGAGCTCGACGTCGATCCCGACTTGGGCAAGATCCCGCTGGATCCATTCGGCCATCTGGACGGGCATGACCTGTCCTGATCCCTCGGTCGAGGTCTCGAAGATGGTCTTGAACCCGTCGGGATAGCCGGCCTCGGCGAGCAGCGCCTTGGCCTTCTCCGGATTGTACTCGTACCCGGCCCAATCCGGCGGCGGGTTGAAGGTCGGCGAGGTGCGGGCACAGAAGCAGATCGCCGGCAGCGACGAGCCTTGCAACAGCTCGGCGGCCATCGCCTCCCGATTGATGGCGAGGTTTACTGCCTGGCGCACCCGGACATCGCTGAACGGCGGTTCGGAGTGATTGAAGTTGACGAACCAGTTGTGTGGGGTCGGCCCCTTCTGAATCACATAGCCCGCCTCCTCGAGCGGCACGATCTGGTCGGGCGGGACCACCGCGATCTGGTCGACCTCGCCCGCCAACAACGCGTTCACGCGAGTCGACGCCTCAGGTATCTCGCGGAAGATGAGGCGATCCACCTTGGGATACTGCGAGTCCCAGTAGTCGGGGTTGCGCTCCAGCACGACCCGCTGGCCGCGCACGCGCTCGACAAAGCGAAACGCTCCCGTCCCCGTGGGGTGGTTCTTGATCTCCTCATTCCCGTAATTCTTGAACGCCGTCGGGCTGCCCATCCAGTTCATGCCGAGACCGATCGTGGTCGCGAGCTTCTCGATGAAGAACGAGAAGGGCTGGAACATGGTCAATCGAATGGTGTGAGAATCGAGGACCTCGATCGATTCCAGGCTGTTCCAGGTGTCGCCGCCCTGGGTCGAGCCCGCGGTGAAGAACTCGAAGTCCTTGTCCCACATCCGGCGGATGTTGAACTCCACAGCCTCGGCGTTGAAGTCCGTGCCATCGTGGAACTTCACGCCCTCGCGCAAGCTGATCGTATAGACCAGTGCATCCGGCGAAACCTCATACCCGGTCGCCAAGCGCGGCAAGATCGGCGGCGGGGAGCCGTCGTTCGGTTGCGTATGGTCGCGGCTGAATAGCCGCTCGAAGATCTGGTCGTTGACCCGGTGCGTGTTTCCGGAGTTGGAAGTATGCGGATCGAGGAACCCGATCGCCGCTTCCATCCCAACGACGAGTGTACCCGCACCCCCGGCGGCCTGAGCGACCGACGCGGCGGCCATCAGGGCCGCGGCAGCGGGCAACGCGACGAGCCACTTCGTACGCATGATTTTCCTCCCTAGGGATGGCAATTGAGACTTGACATGATGAATGACGGTGTTGAGGCGTACAACCGCCTTGTCCTTCTCGGGCGTGCCCCTCTATGCCCGAAATCGTGTATCTTGGCCGGAGAGCGGGGCGAGGCCTTGCCCGCCCGAGCGCGGTGCCGGAGGCCGCAATGACGCAATCGAACATGGCTGGACGGGCGCAGACGGTCCTCGGCCCCGTCGCCCCGGATGAGCTCGGTATCACCATGATGCACGAGCATCTGCTGTTGGATCTGCGGCGTTTTTTTCGCGAGCCGGAAGACCCCGACGAGCGCGCAATGTCCCAGGCGCCGGTGGACCTCGACACCCTGTCCTGGGTGTTCATGAACTGGAGCGCGAGCCTCGACAATCTGGTGCTGTCCGACCCGGATCTCGCCGCCGACGAGGCCGGCATCTTCAAGGAGGCAGGGGGCGGCACGCTCGTCGACGTGACCAGCGTCGGCCTTGGCCGAGACCCGCTGGCCTTGCGAGGCATCGCCGAGAAGACCGGCCTGCATATCGTGATGGGGTCGAGCTACTACTTGGCGCCCTACCACCCGCCGGACATGGACGAGAAGACCGAGGACGACATCTGCGCCGAGATCGTGCGCGACATCACCGAGGGGGTGGACGGCACCGGCGTGCGTGCCGGGATCATCGGCGAGGTCGGCTGCTCGTGGCCGCTCGAAGCCAACGAGGCCAAGGCGCTGCGGGCCAGCGCCCGGGCCCAGCGCGAGACCGGCGCGCCGCTCTCGATCCACACCGGGCTCCACGTGGACTCCTCGTTCGAGATCCTCGACGTCCTCGACGAGGCTGGCGCCGACATCGAGCGCGTGATCATGGGGCACATGGAACGAACGCGTCTCGACCGCGAGGGCCTCCTGCGCCTCTTGCGACTGGGCTGCTACGTCGAGTTCGACTGGTTCGGCGAGGTAAGGCCCACCTATCCCTCCGGGATCGTCGAGGTCCCCTCCGATTCCGAGCGCATCAAGACCATCGCATTCCTCATCGGCGAAGGCTTCGGCGAGAAGATCGTCGTCTCGCAGGATGTCTGCCTCAAGGCGCGGCTCGCCTCCTACGGCGGACCGGGATACGCGCACATCGTCAAGTACGTCCGAACGTGGATGCGAGAGCTCGGAATTCGTCCCGCGGAGATCGACGACTTGGTCATCGGCAATCCGCGCCGGATCCTGCAGTTCGCGTGAGACGCCCCGCAATGGAGTCCAGCGTGCAGAAGCCCTACGCCGCGGAAGACGATGAGCACCAGCTCGCGCTCGACCCGGTGACCTTCGAGGTCATCCGCAACGCTTTGCGGAACACCACCGAGGAGATGGCGATCACGGTTCGCCGCGCCGCCTACTCCACGAACATCAAGACCCGGGCAGACTTCTCCTGCGCGTTCTTCGACACCAAGCTGCGCTCGGTCGCCCAGTCGTTCGCACAGCCCGCCCACCTGGTCTCGATGTATACGATCGTGCCGCTGACGGTTCGCGAGGTCGGGGCCGCCGAGATGAAGGCGGGCGATACCTATCTGGTGAACGATCCCCACCGCGGATCGAGCCACCTCAACGACATCGCCGTCATTTCGCCCGTGGACGTCGATGGCCACCGCGTCGGCTACGTCGCGAACATGGCCCATCACGTGGACGTCGGCGGCTCGGCCCCGGCGAGCCTCGGGGTCAGCCGCGAGCTCATGCAGGAGGGCATCATCCTGCCGCCGACCCGGGTGGCGCGCGATGGCGAGATCGAAGCCAACGTCCTCAACCTGATTCTCGCGAACCTCCGGAGCCCGCGGGAAACGGGTGGGGATCTGCGCGCCCAGATGTCGGCCAACGTCGTCGGCGCCCGACGCATGGCGTCCCTTGTGGAACAGCACTCGCGAGAGACCCTGGAGAGCTTCTACGACGAGCTCATCGCCTATACCGACCGCTGGACCGACCGCGAGATCCGTAAGCTCCCCGAGGGGGTGTTCGAGGCCGAGGGCTTCCGCGACGACGACGGCATCAGCGACGAGCCCGTGCACCTGAAGGCCAAGGTGATCATTGCCGACGGCCATGTGCGGCTCGACGTGGGCGGCTCGGCGCCGCAACGCCGGGCGCCGCTGAACTGCACGCGGTCGATGACCCTGTCGACGGTCGCCTTCGCAGTGCGCTGCCTGGTGGACGATCGGATTCCGGTCAACGACGGTTTCTTGAACCACGTCCACGTCGACGGGCCGGACGAGCTCATCTGCACCGCGCGGCCTCCGGCCGGGGTGGTCGGCGGCTGGGAGCTCTGCATGCTCTTGACCGACCTCATCTTGAAGGCACTGCACCCGGCGCTGCCCGGGCGCATTCCGGCCGCCAGCAAGGGACTCGTCGTCAATCTCGGCTTCGGCGGCCACGATCCGCACCGCGACGAGTACTACGTCTACATGGAAACGATCGCCGGCGGCTACGGCGCGCGCCCCGACAAGGACGGGCAGGACGCCTCGCAGACCCACATCCAGAACACCGAGAACGCCCCGATCGAGGAGGTCGAGCTCAACTACCCGATCCTGATCTCCCGTTACGAACTCATCGAGGACAGCGCGGGCGCTGGGCGCTTTCGCGGCGGCGGTGGCGTGCGGCGCGACTTCACCTTCCCCTATGCGGCGGCCTCGTGCACCATCCTTTCCGACGGGCGGAAGTTTCCGCCGTGGGGGCTCGAGGGCGGGCTCGAGGGCCGCGCTGCGCATTTCATTTTCGATCCAGGCGGCGAGAACAAGGACCTGCCGTCGAAGCACACCTTCGACATGCCGAAGGGCGGCACCCTTCGGGTCGAGACGCCGGGCGGCGGCGGCTTCGGCGATCCCCAGGCGCGCGATCCCGGCGCCATTGAGAGGGATGTCCGCGACGGCAAGGTCAGCGAGGCCTGGGCGAGGAGCTGTTCCAACGGCGGGACGTGAGCGATGAGCCAGGCGCGATCGGCCACCCGTAGCGCGCCGCTCGCGGCCGAGGGCTCCTCCCCGCCGCTGGTCATGGAGGTCGACCTCCAGGCGATCTCCCACAATCTCTCGGTGGTGCGCGCGCGGGCGGCGCGCGGACGGGTGCTGGTCGCCGTTCTCAAGGCGGGCGCCTACGGCCATGGCGCCGTCGAGGTCGCGCGCACGGTGGCCGCCGGCGGGGCCGACCTCCTGGCCACGGGCTCTATCGGCGACGCCCGAGCCATCCGGGCGGCCGGCGTTCCCACCCCCCTCGTCCTTTTCGGGGCATCGCTGCCGGAGGCGGCCGTCGAGGCCGTGCGCGAGGGGTTCCTTCCGAGCGTCGACCGGGCCGAGGTCGTGACCGCCATCTCCGAGGCCACGGCGGCCGAGACCCCGATCTTCGTCAAGGTGGACGGCGGTTTCGGCCGGCTGGGCGTTCCCCTTGGCGAGGCCCACGCCTTCGTATCGTGGGCCGCCGCGCAGCCACGCATCCGGGTGTACGGGATCCACACCCACCCGACGTTCCAGGATTCCCGCGGACTGGAGTGGGCGGGGGGGCGCGTGCGCGAATTCGAGGACCTGATCGACGGGCTTGCCGCCGACGGCATCGAGGTCCCGGTCTCGCAGGCGGTGACGAGCCCCGGCGTCGTCGCCGGGCTCGCGGACCGGCTCAGCGCCGTCGCCGTCGGCCATCTGCTGTTCGGCCTGTCTCCCGTCGCCGCGGACCTGGCCGAGCGTTTTCGCGCCTTCGACGTGCGCCCGGCGCTGCGCGCGATCCGGACCCGGCTCGTCCACGTCGGCCCGTGCCCCGCGGGCGGCACGGCCGCGGCTTACCTGCGGCACGGGGTGGTGCGCACCGGCGTCATGCCGTTTGGTCTCTGGCTCGGCTACCGCGGGCCGAGCGGCGACGGGACGGCGGCGGTGCTCGTCCGCGGGCGAAGGGTTCCGGTGCTGCGAATCTGCCTCGACAACGCCGTCCTCGACCTTAGCCGGGTCGCCGACGCCGCGGTCGGCGACGAGATCGTCGTTGTCGGCGCCCAGGGGGAGGAGCGGATCACCCTCGAGGAGGTGGCGACGTGGCAGGGGGTGTCCCCGCTCACCGTGCTGGCGGGGTTAGGGGCGCGCGTTCCGCAACGCTACTCGCCCGCAGATTCCTGAGGCAGGCTCGGGCTCTCCTTCGCGCGCCGCTTGGCCAGCCTCGATCGTCGCGATACCGATTCCGCCGCCGATGAGATGGCAAAGAACGGCGCCTCGGCGAGAGACGGGCGGAACCCGGGATCGTCCGCCTTGCGCATCGGCACGAGCCGCGCGGCCTTGCCGAGCGATTTGTCCTTGGGATAGCCGCTGGGCTCGCCCGGACGCTGATAGCGGATGTCGCAGCTCCAGCGGATCTTGTCAGAGTGGTTCTCGGTCGAGCGGTGGACCAGGACGTTGGAGTGCCAGAGGACCGATCCCTTCCTCATCTCGCAGGTCACCACCTCGCCCGGCGGCAGGTTCTCTTCCTTGATGTAGAGGTACCACGAGTCAGGATGGCCGGAGTGTCGCCCTAGATCGTGGCGAAAGATCCTGCGCGGCTTGTGGCTGCCGCGAACGACCTGGAGCGTCCCGTTCTCTTCGGTGGCGTCGAGGAAGGGAATCCAGGCGGTCGGCTGCAACGTCTCGGCCGCCTCCTCGACGCTGTAGGCGGAGTCCTGGTGCCAGTCCACCGACACCAGGGCGGAATCCGGCGTCTTGGCGCGCAGCACGCATACGGGATGGCCGCAGATGTCGGCGCCGATGAGCCCCTCCACCATGTCCAGGAGTTCGCCTGAGGCCCAGAGCCGGGAGAGCGCCGGCCGGCGCACCTCGCGCTGGCGCATGAGCGGCGCACCGCCGGCGCACGCCTTCTCCAGCGAGGTAAGCCGCGTGTAGACGTCCTCGCCCTCGTGCTTGTCCGCGATCGCGCCGGACGCGTGGAGGTCCTCGGCCACCTCCTCCACCATGGCCGCGAACTCCTCGAGCACCGGCTGTAGTTCGTCCGGCGAGAAGACGTCCTCGACGATGAGGAATCCCTCGTCGAAGTATCGCTCGACCTGTTCGCCGCTGAGCCGCGTCACCCTGCCATCCTTCCCCCTGCCGGCGACGCCATCGGCTAACCCGCGGCGGCCCGCTCCAGTTGGGCCGCGGCGCGGAACAGTGAAGCCTCGTCGAACCGCCGCCCCATCAACTGGATGCCGATCGGAAGGTTGTTCTCGCCGCGCCCGTAAGGCATCGACAGCGCCGGATGCCCGGTGAGGTTGGTGGGGCAAGTGTTGCGATTGTTGTCGAAGGCGCCCCGCCCTTCCCATGACCCCGGCTTGATCTCCGATGTCAGCGGGACCGCCTTCATCGGCGTCGTCGGCGTCACGAGGACGTCGAAGTCCCGGAGAACGCGGTCGAGGTCCTCGGTCATCCAGACGCGCGCGTTCTGGGCCTTGGAGAAGTAGACGCTGCAGTACTCTCGGCGGAGGTGCTTGCTGGTCACCATCTGGACCTTGAGCAGCGGCGGAAAGCCGTCGCTTCCGGCACGGCGCGCCTTGCCAAAAGCCTCCTGCCAGCCGGGATCGCAGCGGCCGCCGCGCCAGTAGCCCTCGGCATCGGACTCGACCATGGCGGCGTGCGAATGGCTCAGGAGACCCAACAGGACCGTCCCGCAGTCCTTCCACCAGGGAAGCGACACCTCGCGCGCGGTGGCGCCCGCGGATTCGAGGGAGCGGACCGCATTTCGGACCGCTTCCTTCACGTCCGCCTCGGTGTCGGGCCAGTCCATCGCCTCGCGGACGATCCCGACCCGCAAGCCCGAGATCGAATCCTGCAGGCACTTCGCGTACCTCTGCTTCTTGATGCGCCCCCGCACCCATTGGGGGTCCTTCGGATCCTCGCCGGCGATCGCCTCGAGCGCCAGAGCGACATCCTCGACGGCAGCCGCCATCGGGCAGATGAAATCGATCGTGTGATCCAGGTAAGTGACACCGAAGCTCGGCACCAGCCCGTGGGTCGCCTTCATGCACACGACCCCGCACCACGAAGCCGGAATGCGGGCGCTGCCACCTTGGTCGACGCCGAGCGCGATGTCGACCAAGCCGGCCGCCACCGCTGCCCCCGAGCCGCCCGAGGAGCCGCCGGTCGAATACCCCGGGTTGCGGGGATTGCGGGGTGCGCCGAAATCGCTGGTCTCGCTGGTCCCGCCCATGGAGAAGCAATCCATGTTGAGCTTGCCGACGATGGTCGCACCCGCATCCAACAATCGTTCTGCCACGGTTGCGTCGATCGCGGGTACGTACTCGGCGATCAGCCGCGAGGCGTTGGTCATGGGAATCCCGGCCAGCCGGATGTTGTCCTTGAGGCCGACGGTCTTGCCCGAGAGCTTGCCGCGGGAGGCGCCCTCGACCCGGCATCTCCGGATGAAGGCGTTGTAGGGGTCCTCCTCGGGCGTCGGCCGCCGGCCCCTGTCCCGGTCGCGGTACTTGACCTCGGGCTCGGGAATGCTCATGTCGTCGAGGCGCTCGATCTGGCCGAGGATCGAATCGATCAACGAGGCAAGGTCCGCGCTCTCCTCCTCGGTCAATCGCATGTACTCGCTGGCGGCCAAGGACTGAATCTCTTCGAGCTTCGGCCTGCGAATGCCTCCGGCTAGTCTGTGTCGCTTCACGACCGTCCCTTTTCCTTCCGCCCCGCCCGCTCCGACTTGCCGAAGGGTCTGTTCCTCGCCTCCTCCTAGTCGGCGACGAGGGCACGGACTACATCGTCCGTCGGGTGGCGGCGAATGCCCTCTTATGACCGGTCCATCGGAAATCCGTGGGCCGCCGTCGCGATACCGCGACCCATGGGGCTGAGAAGCGGCCGAGGACAGAGAAAGCCGGAGTCGGCAAGCTCGTGCATTACCGCGATTACGCCTTCCAGCGCGCGACGGCCCGATGGTACTCCAGGATTCGTCTGTAGCGGCGGACGTGCCTTGATGACGACACGGCGCCCGTCGGCCAGCTCGATCCCGCTCACGGTGCCGATATTCACACGGTAGAACAGCGAACCGGCGACGGCGCTACCGAGGTGCGCGAGGCAGAATTTATCTGTCAGCTTGGCGATTTCGGTGGCTCCATCGGTACCGAAGACATCCAAGTCGACGAACCGCGCGTCCCACTCGTCGGTGCACGACTGGATCGCCTCAACCGGGTCTGTATTAAAATATCATGCTTTTGTTCCGTACGGATGCGGTGTGTCCACCTTCGTCACACCCAGTATTCACACCGACGCTCCCCAATCATCGCAACCATCCGATGACGGCTGCACTGGCCACCCTGATCCTCCCCCATCGGATTGGTCCATCCTTAAGTGATGGGAATGAGTAGGCGGACCCGACACCTCGGGGCGTGTACAACTACAGCCATGCGCATCGTGGGGGAAGGGTAGAGCGAACCTATCACTGCAGAGAGTGATTCGTTCTTGATGGTCCTGGCGTGCTCGGATGGCGAAGACCGTCAATCAGCGCTCGACGTCTCGATCACCGGCCACGGCAGCCCCGCGCGCTGGGCATATCGTCGCGCCATCGCTCGCGCCACGCGGTCGGTGCGGCGCCCTATCTCGGTCTCGGCTGCGATCAGGTCGATTGACGGCCAGCATCCGCCGTCATCGTCGGCACGCTCCGCGAGGTACATGAGCACGGCCTTGCGGAGCGGCGTGCCGACCGTCAACGGTCTCGCCCAAGTCATCGCGCGAACGCTCACGGAACGAAACCGGGGGGTTTCCGGACAGCTTCCGGAAACCCGTTCCGAAAAATGGTGCCGCAGGAGAGATTCGAACTCCCGACCCATGCATTACGAATGCATTGCTCTACCGACTGAGCTACTGCGGCCCGGTTCCGCGCCGGACTATCGTCAAGGCACGCCGCATTGTAAAGGCGCCAATCGAGCGCGGGCGCCGTCACCCCGCGGCGAAGCTCACTCGGCGGCGGTGCCTGCGGCTGCCTCCACCGGCGGCGCTTCGTCTTCGTCATCGTCGCCAGCGGCGGCGGTCTCCTGCGGCAACGCGCTCGTCTCGGCGCGTGGCGGCGAGCGCCACTCGATCGAATCGAAGGCGCCACAGCGATCGCAGACGATCGACCACGCCGGGCTCGCGCTGGCGCAGCGGGTGCAGAGCCAAGCCGGATCGGGCGGCGCCTCGCTCGCCTGCTGGAGGCGCCGGCGCACTGCCTCTCCGTCCCCCGTCTCGGCTTCCTCCAGGCGCGCGAGCAGGCGGTAGACGCCGGCCGTCGGGCGCTCGACGGCGGCGCGCTCCAGATGCCGGCGCGCCGTCCCCCACTGCTTCGCCTCGAGCGCCTGGTTCGCAAGCAGCACCAGGCTCTCCGCGTCCTCCATGTTGTTGGCGACCAGCGTCTCGACCCGCTTCAGCCGCTCCGCGGCCGAGCGGTCCGCGTTCAGCGCGAGGAAGAGCCGGCCCAGCGCCGGGTGGGGGCAGTGACGCCAGGCGTCGATCACCGCCCGCTGCGCCGCCGCATCGCGGCCGGCTTCCTTGGCGAGGCCTGCGCCGAGCAACGCCGCAGGGAGAAAGGCGGCATCCGTCGCGCGCGCCTCGTCGGCGATGCGGAGCGCTTCCCTGACCTCGCCCTGCTCACGCAGCGCCCGCGCGCGCTCGAAGAGCAATCCTACCTGGCGCTTGCGGCCGACCTCCTCGCTCACGGCGCCGTGGCGGAGCGCCTGCTTCACCGTGCCGAGAGCATCGGACCAGTGGCCCGCACGCGTTTGCATCTCCAGCAGCGCCGTCAGCACCCAGGGCGTCTCGGGCCTGAGCGCGAAGGCGCGCTCGGCAAGCTCCAGCGCCCGCGCCGTGTCGCCGGTGCGCTCGGCCTGCACCAGCAGGCCGCGCAACCCGAGGAATGCCGTCGCAGGCTGATCGAGCATCGCCTCGAAGTAGCCGCGCGCGGCGTGGTCGTCGCCTTCGAGCTGCGCCGCCTGGGCCGAGAGCAGGAGCGTCAGCGGCGGCTCCTCCAGCAACGCATCCGCACGCCGCGCGAACCGGCGGGCGCGCTTGGGATCGCCCGCCGCCGCCGCAACCAAGCCCTGTGTCAGCGCACGATAGCCGAGCCGTTCGCGGCGCCGGCGGCGCGCCAGCGCGACCCGGCGCGGGCCGATCCAGACGAAGCGAACCACAGCGGCGATCACCAGGACAAGCGCTGCAGCCACGGCAACGGCCGCCGCGAGCACCCCCGGCGAGGTTTCGACCATGTAGTCGCCCCAGGCCATCTCGACCCGGCCGGGCGGCTCCGAGATCCAGGTCGCGGCCGCCGCCACGACGATCACCGCGACGACGAAGGCGATGATGCGAATCATGGCGTCCCGCCGGATGTTGCCCAGCGGGCGCCGATGCGCGCGTGCACCGTGGCCACGAGGTCGGCGAGCGCCGCATCGGCCTCGCGGCGTGCGTGGGCATCGCGCAGCCAGGGCGCCGCGCTTCCGGTTTCGGCGGCATTCCCCACGAGCGGCGCGACGATGCCGATGGCCCGCCCCAGATCGCCGGCCCTGAGCGCCGACTCAGCCTCGACCAGGCGGCCGTCGAGGCTCGCGGGGTCGATGGCGCCGCCGGTCTTTCGAATTGTCACGAGCTGGCTCAGTCTGGTGACGGTCTCGTCGATCCAATCGGACCCATCGCCCGCTGCCGTGGCCCGCACGATAGCGTTCGCGGCCTCGGGAAAGCGTGCGCTCAGCCCGTCGAGCGTGGGCACGCCGGTGGCGGCGAAGGGCGCAAGCCGCGCGAGCGCGCCTTCGATTTCCGGGTCTTCGCCGGCAATCCCACGAATCGTGTCGAGCGCCGGCGCGAAGGGCCGGGACGAGCCGAGAGCGGCCGTGAGCTCGCCGGTCGCCAGCACCAGCGTCACCAGGCGCCCGTCGGCGGCGGCCTGCTGCGCCGCCTCTTCCTCGAAACGAGCCAGCCGCGCGCTCACTTGGGAAAGCGCGGCCTCCAGCGCTGCACGCTGCTCTCCCCACGCGGCGAGCGCCTCACCGAGGGGCGCGCGCGACGGATCGTCCTCGAGCGCGCGCACCCGCTGCTCCAGGGCGATCACCGCGGCGCCGGCGCCGATGGCGCCATCGGACCGCGCCTCCAGGGCCTCCAGCCGGGCATTGAGCACGCCGAGCGTCTCGACGCCCGACGTGTCGGCCCCAAGCTCGGCTTGGGCAGGCGACGGGGCGGCGGGCTGGGATTCGGAAGCTGCGTCGGTGCTCGTTTCGGCGTTGGCGGCAGCGCCGACGGGCACTGCCTGCTCTTCGGCGCTGGCGGAGACAACGTCCGGAGGCGCTGGTGACGGTGAATCCACGGCCGGCACCGCCGTCCCGGGCGTGGCGGTCTCCGGCGGATCTTCTATCTCGTCGCCCTGCGCGGCCGCGACGGCCGGGACCGCCTCCTCAACGGGATCAGCCTCGGCGTCCTCCTGCTCCGCGACGGCGAGCGGTGCGCCGGTGGCGTCGGCGGGAGGAGATGCCGTCGTGCCCCCACCCGTCGGATCGTCCAAGGCCGCCTCGGCGGTAGGCGCCGCCGCCGGGGCCGTGGCGACATCGGACCCGCCGCTCGTGCCGAAAACGTCCGACCCGAATTCCAACCACGCGGCATAGAGGCCCACGCAAATGAGAGCCACGGCCAAGCCCATGATCGCCAGCAGAGGGACCCGGCGATCCCTGGGTCGATTCGCCTCGGTGTCCGGCGCCTCCTGGATATCGGGGGCTTCGGGAGCCTCCGCGCTCTCCGCTGCGCCACCCGCAGCCGGCAGCCGCCATATCACCGTCTGCCGGCTGCCCTCCGGTGGTTTTTGGCTATCGTCGTTGCGCGACGCCATGCGCCTCTCGTTGCGCCTGCTGCGGCCCGTTCGGCGTCCCTTGCCCATCCTTACCGCCTGCCGCTTCACCGGCCCGGCGCGAGCGCGCTCGTCACGCTGGCGACAAGCGACTCCTGTCGCGGCGCGGCGGCCACACGGATGCGCTGCCAGGAAAGAGTTGCTGCCGCCTCGGCCACCGCTTGGCTCAGGCAGAACGCGGTGAGTGTCCGCGCCGTCGAGTCGAGTTCCGATTCGCGCGTGAGCTTAGCAAAGAGGCGCGCGGTGCGGGGAGAGAATAACGCGACGCCGGCGAGGGTTTGCGCTTCCAACTCTCGCCGTGCGGGTGCCGACAGGGCGGTCGCGGCCATCGCGTCGTAGAGAGGCACGCGCTCCGCCTCGAAGCCGTCGGCGCGGAGCCGGGCCGCAAGATCGCCCGTGCTGACCCTGCCGGCGACATGCAAGAGGCGTCCGGAATTCGGCGCGAGCCGGGCCGCGGCGAGCGCCGCCAGCGCATCCACGTCGCCGTCCGCTGCCGTCACCGAATGGAAGCCGGCGTTCCGTGCGGCCTGCGCGGTGGCGCAGCCTACCGCCAGGACCGGGAGTTGGCGGGCCTCCCCGTCCGGCGACGTCGCCGCGAGCGCGCGCGCACCGTTCGCGCTGGTGAGCAGGATCGCCTGGGCGCCCGAGAGGTCGAGCCGCGCGTCGCCGTCGATGCGGATCGTCATCATCGGCTCGATCAGCGACTCGACGCCATGGCGCGCCAGCTCTTCCGCCAGCGCGAGAGAATCCTGGCGTGGGCGGGTCAAGAGCAAGCGGGGATCGCTCATCACTCGAACCAATCGGGTCCGCCGGCCTCACGCAGCGCGGCACCCGCGTCGCGGCCGATGGCGGCCGCGTCCGCCATGCCCCCTGCCCGCTCGGCTCGGTGACAGACGCTGCCGTCGGGCCGCGCGGTCAGGGCGTCGAGGCGGAGCCAGCCCGAGTCATCCGCCACGGCAAGACCCGCGATCGGCATGCGGCAGGAGCCGTCGAGCACCTCCAGCAGCGCCCGCTCGCACCGGACGGCGGCGGTCGTCACCGGATCGACGATGGGCTGCAGCATCTCCTGCATCCGCTCGTCGCCCGTCCGGCACTCGATGCCGAGGGCGCCCTGGCCCACGGCCGGCAGCATCTCCGCCGGTTCCAGCACCGTCATCCCGTCGATCTTCTCGCCCAGCCGCTTCAGGCCGGCGAGGGCCAGCAGCGTGGCGTCGGCCGCGCCATCGGCCACCTTGCGCAGCCGGGTTCCGACATTGCCCCGCATCGGGACGATGTCGATATCGGGGCGGCGCGCCAGAATCTGCGCCTGGCGGCGGAGCGACCCGGTCCCGACCCGCGCCCCCTGCGGCAGGTCGGCGAGGCCGGCAGGGTTCGGCCCATCGCGCGCGATCAGCACGTCGCGCGGGTCCTCCCGCTCAGGCATCGCGGCGATCTCCAGCCCCTCCGGCAGCCAGGTCGGCACGTCCTTCATCGAGTGCACGGCGAGATCGATGCGCCCGTCCAGGAGCGCCTCCTCGATCTCCTTGGTGAAGAGCCCCTTGCCGCCGATATCGGCGAGCGGCCGGTCCGTGAACCGATCGCCCGAAGTGGTGATGGTCTCGGTGCATAGAGCACCGTCCTCGGCCAGCGCTGGATGGGCCGCAACCAGCCGGGCGCAGACGTGGCGGGTCTGGGCGATGGCGAGCGGGCTGCCCCGCGTCCCGACGACTATTGGCAGGCGCACGTCCA
>JAPPKP010000092.1 GCA_028819955.1 Rhodospirillaceae bacterium
AGCCGCAGGTCGGCACGATGCGCTCCACCATGTCGGGGTAGAGGCAGCCCCAGTGGAAGGTCTGGAGCGCGCCCATGGACCAGCCGGTCACCAGCTTGATCCGCTCGATCCCGAATACCTCGGTCACCAGCCGGTGCTGCAGGCGCACGTTGTCGCAGGCCGTCACGTTGGGGAAGCGCGCCTTGTCGTAGGGCGCCGGCGTGTTGCTCGGCGACGACGAGAGGCCGTTGCCCAGCATGTTGGGCACGATGATGAAGTACTGCCTGGGGTCGAGGGCCTGGTCCTCGCCGATGGTCCACTCCACGTCGGTGTGGTGGCCGGAGTACCAGGTCGGCTGGATGATGACGTTGTCCTTCTTGGCGTTCAGCGTGCCGTAGGTCTTGTAGGCGAGCTTGGCGTCCCTGAGCGTCGCGCCCTTCTGCAGCACCACGTCGCCCGCGTCGAAAGTCTCGTAGTCGCTCATCCCTCTCTCCCTCTGCCGTGTGTGAATGGCCGGTTCGTCCATCCTGAGCCGCCGGGCCGGGCGTTGCAATCGCCCGTACGGAGCGGGTCTGATATCGTGCCGGCGATGAGCGGTGACCAGGCGATCCGGGCGCTCCTGGAGTGGTACACGCTCGCCGGCGTCGACCAGGCGATCGACCACGCGCCGCGCGATCGCTACCGGGAGGCGGCCGACGCGCGGGCGGCCGCGGCCTCACGTAAGCCCGAGCCGCCCGCAACCGCCACGCCCGAACCTGTCGCCGCGTCCCCGTCGCCAGCCGTCGCGCCCGCACCTCCTCCGCCGACCGCGTCGCTGCTCCCGCCGGGCGATGCCACCTGGAGCGCCCAGGAAATCGCCGCCGCCTGCACCAGCCTCGATCGGCTGGTGGCGGCCGTGCGCGCCTTCGACGGCTGCGCGCTCAAGCGCACCGCGACCAACACCGTGATCGGCGACGGCAACCCGCAAGCCGCGCTGATGATCGTCGGCGAGGCGCCGGGCGCCGAGGAGGACCGCCAGGGCCTCCCCTTCGTCGGGCCGGCGGGCCGGCTGCTGGACCGTATGCTGGCCGCCATCGGGCTCGACCGCTCGGCCGTCTACATCACCAACATGCTGCCCTGGCGGCCGCCCGGCAACCGCTCGCCCACCGCCGAGGAGCTCGCCATCTGCCAGCCCTTCCTGGAGCGCCAGATCGAGCTGATCGCGCCCCGCATCCTGGTGCTGGTGGGCGGCATCGCGGCCAAGGCCCTGCTCAACCGGAAGGAGGGCATCACCCGCCTGCGCGGCCAGTGGTTCCCCTTCTCGACGCCGCACATGGGGGGGACGATCCAGGCCACGGCGACCTTTCACCCCGCTTACCTGCTGCGTACACCGTCCGCGAAACGCGAGGTCTGGCGCGACCTGCTGGAGATCGAGGACAAGATGAAGAACGGAGAGACCGCACCATGATCGGGATCGACGAGAAGCGGCCCTTCCGCGCCGTGAACATCGCGGTGCTCACGGTCTCGGACACCCGCGGGATTGCCGAGGACCGCTCGGGCCGGGTGCTGGTGGAGCGGATCGAAGGCGCCGGCCACCGCGTCGCCGACCGCCGCATCGTCCCCGACGAGCGGGCCGAGATCGTGGCCGCGCTCCAGGGCTGGATCGCCGACCCCGAGGTCGACGTGGTGATCGCCACCGGCGGCACCGGGGTCACCGGCCGCGACGTAACGCCCGAGGCCTTCCACGACGTCTACGAGCGGGATATTCCGGGATTCGGCGAGCTGTTCCGCCAGCTCAGCTACGACCTGATCGGCACGTCCACGATGCAATCGCGCACCACCGGCGGCGTCGCCGGCGGCACCTACCTGTTCGCGCTCCCCGGCTCGCCCGGCGCCTGCAAGGACGGCTGGGACAAGATCCTGCAATACCAGCTCGACTACCGCTGGCGGCCGTGCAACCTGGTCGAGCTGATGCCGCGCCTGCAGGAAACCGAACGCCGCGGCGCTGCCTGAATCAAGCGGTCGAGTCCCGAGAGGAGGAGAAGGTGGAGAAGGAAATCGTTGAGATCCCCAAGCTTTCCGACGCGCTGCGCAAGATCGGCGTGCCGCTCTCGCCCTGCGTGCGCGCAGGCGGCTTCCTCTACGTCTCGGGCCTGCCGCCGCTGGACCTCGACTCAGGGACCATGGTGAAGGGCGGCATCGACGTGCAGACCGAGCAGGTGATGGAGGTGCTGAAGCACACGCTGGAGAGCGCGGGCTCCTCGCTGGATCGCGTGGTGAAGTGCCAGGTCTTCGTCACCAACGCCGCCTACTACCGGATCGTGAACGAGATCTACGGCCGCTACTTCCCTCAGGACCCGCCGGCGCGGACCTTCGTCGCCATGGCGTCCTGGCCGATGGAGTTCGACATCGAGATCGAGTGTGTCGCGCTC
>JAPPKP010000264.1:0-18914 GCA_028819955.1 Rhodospirillaceae bacterium
GAGGAACTCTGCGAGACCGTCCATCCGGTCAAGGATCGCGAGTCCCGCGAACCCTAACCGACATCGCGCAGTTTGCAACCTCTTTTTTGCAAGTTGGCATCTTGCGCCGACAGGAAAACTCTGTCTCAGGACTGGAATCCGGCGCCGGTGTCGTGGGCGAACATTGCGCAGCGCTCGATCCCGGATAGGTCGCAGCGACGGCCGATCTCTACCAGTCCGGCCGCGGTAAACAACGACCCGACTTCATTCGCCATCCCGGCGCCGAGCTCGATTGCGGCCAGTCCTCTTGGCGCCAGGAGTCGCGCAATTTGCGGCGCGAGTCGCCGGTAGCATTCGTACCCATCCGCTCCGCCGGCGAGCGCCGTCCGCGGCTCGTGGCGGGCGATCTCCGGTGCGAGCGATGCCAGCTCGGGCGCCGCCACATAGGGCGGATTGCTCACCACGATATCGAAGCGAACGGCGAGCGGCGCACCCCAGTCGGCGACGGCGAACGAAGTCCGCTCACCGAGACCGTGGCGCCGCGCGTTGGCCCGCGCCAGCGAGACGGCGGCAGCGCTGACATCGACGCCAAGGCCGACCGCGCCGGGAAGCTCGCTGAGGAGCGCGACCAGCAAGCAGCCCGTGCCGGTGCCGAGATCCAGTAGCCGTGGGCACGCGGGGAGGCGTGAGGTGTGCGCCAGTACCGCCTCGACCAGGGTCTCGCTCTCCGGCCGCGGCACCAGCACAGACCGCTCGACGGCGAGCTCGAGGCTCCAGAACTCGCGTTTGCCGGTGAGATAGGCGATCGGCTCGCGCGCCGCGCGGCGGCGGACGAGCGCCGTCAGCCGCTGGGCCTCGTCCTCGCCCAGCGGCAACCGGTCGCCCGCGAGCAATGCCTCGGGCGAGAGTCCCAGCGCGTGCTGCATCAGCAGGCGGGCATCGCGGCGCGGCGCATCGATGCCCGCCGCGCGCAGCTCTTCCGTAGCGGTGCCGAGCGCCGCCGCCCGGCTGGTCGCGGCGCCGGTCACTCCGCCTCAGCAAGGCGGGCGGCGCGGTCGGCCGTCATCAGCGGATCGATCACCTCGTCGAGGGCCTCGCCGCTAAGTACCTTGTCCAGCTTGTAGAGGGTGAGATTGATCCGGTGATCGCTCACCCGACCTTGCGGAAAATTGTAGGTGCGAATTCGCTCCGACCGGTCGCCTGAGCCAACCTGCCCGCGCCGCGTGGCGGCCCTCTCGGCATCGCGCAGCGCGCGCTCGCGGTCATAGAGCCGGGCCCGCAGCACCTTCATCGCCTTGGCCTTGTTCTTGTGCTGCGACTTCTCGTCCTGCTGCGTGACCACGATCCCGCTCGGCAGATGGGTGATGCGCACGGCGCTGTCGGTGGTGTTGACGCTCTGCCCGCCGGGCCCGCTGGAGCGATAGACGTCGATACGGAGGTCCTTCTCGTCCAGCGCGATATCGACATCCTCTGCCTCTGGCAGCACGGCAACGGTCGCTGCCGAGGTGTGGATCCGCCCGCCGGCCTCGGTCTCAGGCACCCGCTGCACGCGGTGCACGCCGGATTCGAACTTGAGCCGCGCATAGGCGCCCCGCCCGCCGATGGAGACCACAGCCTCCTTGACCCCGCCAAGTCCGGTCTCCGACATCGTCATCAGCTCGAAGCGCCAGCTCTTCGCCTCGACGTAGCGCTGGTACATGCGGAGCAGATCGCCGCCAAAAAGCGCCGCTTCCTCACCGCCGGTGCCAGCGCGAATTTCGAGAATGGCATTGCGCTCGTCGGCTTCGTCTGCCGGCAGGAGGAGGATTTTCAGCGCCTCCTCTTTCGCGGGCATCGCAGCCATCAGCGCGGCGCGCTCGTCCTCCGCCAGCGCCCGCATCTCGGGCTCGCTCTCTGAGTCTTCGGCCATCGCCTGGAGCTCATCGGCCTCGTCGCGGGCGGCGCGCAACGCCGTGATCGCCTCCACGATCGGCGAGAGCTGGGTGTACTCGCGCGAGAGCTGCGCGAGCTCGCCGGGCGGCGGGGGCGGCGTTACGGAGAGTGCCTGGCCGAGCTCCCGATGGCGGTCGAGCACCCGGTCCAGGCGCTCCTCGAAACCGTTGGCAGCGCTCATCGGCTGGGCGCGTAGCGGGCAAGATGCGTGCCGAGCTCGGCCTCCGGCGCCTCGACCTGAGCACCGCTGTCGAGATCGCGGATCGTCGCCACGCCCCGCTCCATCTCGTCGTCGCCCAGGATGACCGCTGCCGCGGCACGGGCCTGGTCGGCTCGCTTGAGCCGTTTCGACAGCGAGCCGCGATAGGTCAGCTCCACCGCGAAGCCTTCGTGCCGAAGGCGCTGCGCGAGCCCGAGCGCAGCGGCCTCGGCGCGCATGCCAAGGGGCACGATGGCGATGGGCCGGGGCGCTGCCGCCGGGTCGCCCACCACCTCTTCCACCAGGGCGGCAAGCCGCTCGATCCCGCCGGCCCATCCCACGCCGGGCGTCGGTGGCCCGCCCATCGTCTCCACCAGGCCGTCGTAACGGCCGCCGGCGAGCACGGCGCCCTGGGCGCCGAGCGCTTCGGTCGTGAACTCGAAAGCCGTGTGGCAGTAGTAATCCAGGCCACGCACGAGGCGGGGGTTGCGGGTGAAGGCAATTCCGATCCCGCTGAGCCCGTCGCAAACGGCGTCGAAGAATGCCGCTGCCTCCGGGCTTAGGTGCGCGTCGATTGCGGGTGCGTCGGCCAGCACCGCCCGGTCGCCCTCGTCCTTGGAATCGAGGACGCGCAGCGGATTGCGCCGGAGCCGCTGCTTGCTTTCCTCGGATAAGGCGTCTTCGCGGGCCTCGAGGTGGGCGACGAGCGCCCCACGATAGGCTCGGCGGCTGGCATCGTCGGCAAGCGTGTTGATCTCCAGCGTGACCCGGTCGAGCACGCCCAGCGTCTCGAGCAGGTGCGCGCCGAGCGCGATCACCTCGATGTCGGCGAGCGGCTCGGGCGCGCCGATCAGCTCGACGCCGATCTGATGAAACTGGCGCAGACGGCCTCTCTGCGGCCTCTCGTAGCGAAACATCGGCCCGGCGTAGAAGCACTTGAACGGCCGGCGCCCGCCCAAGGTGCCGCCGATCACCGCGCGCGCGACACCCGCCGTGTTCTCGGGTCTGAGCGTGAGCTCCGCCCCGCCACGGTCAGTGAAGGTGTACATCTCCTTGGTCACGATGTCCGAGGTATCGCCCAGCGTGCGGCGAAACACGTCGCTGAACTCGAAGATCGGCGTCGCCACCTCGGCGAATCCATAGCGGGCGGCGAGCGTGCGCGCGTGCTCGATGACGTGGCCGTGGCGGCGCATCTCGTCCGCCGCGAGGTCGTGCGTTCCACGAACCGGCTGAATTCTGCGCACTGTCTGGGTTCCCGAACGGTGCCGGTGCCTTGACCAGCGTGACGGCGGGTTTAGTGACTCGTTTCGACCGTCTCGGCAAGCGGCCGGCGCCGCCGCGCGCGCCTAGCCGCCGATGGCGGTGCCGGCCAGGAGGCGATCCGGGTCGAGCGCGATATTCCGAATAACCACACCGAGCGGACCGAGCGCCGGCGCCGGGGCGTTATCGACCTGGATCTCTAGACCGCCGGCGTTGCCGGTCACCATGACGATGCCGGGCCGGTCCGGGACGCGGTAGGTATCGCCCGGATGGAGGATCCGCGTCAGCAGAAGCTCGTTGTCCGGGCCCTGGACCTGAACCCAGCTATCGTCCACCGCCGTGATGACCACGCGGGCATCGAGGTTGGTGCGCCCGTAGACCTTGGGCACGTAAGCGGTTTCCACCGTCAGTTCGGGCTCCGCCACCGCTGGGGCTGGATCCTCGGCGGTCTGCTCCGGCGCGGCTTCGATCGCAGGCTCAGGCGCTGCGGGTGCGGCCGGGGTGACGCTCACGACATCGGTTCGCACAGCATCTGTGGCGGTAGTGGACTCGCTTGTGGCGGGACTTTCGCTTGCGACCGCCTCTTCGTCGCCCGAGTTGGCGCCGCTCGTCCCACCCGTGGCTACGACTGCGAAGTCGAGCGGGGCCGTGATCGTCGAACTCGCATCGGGCGTCCCCGCCGTCGCGACGGCCGGCTCGCCGGGCGCAGCCGGCGCTGCCGGCTCTGGTACCGCTTCGACAGTTGCAGGCGGTGGCTGGACCGCCGAGACCTCGACCTGCGATCCCTCTAGCGCGGCGACCTCGGTCGCCCCGGCTGGCCCGGCCTCGTCCCAGACCTCGGCCGCCGGGATGACACCCGCCTCGGCGACCTCCGTCGCGGCGGGCTCCGCCGGTGCCGGCTCTGCCAGGGCAGGCTCTTCCTGCCGCTCCGCCGCCGGCGCGGGTTCGGGCGGCGTGGGAGCCACCTCGTCCTCGACAACCGCTGCGGCCGGCGCGGCAGCAGTCTCCACGGCGGTCTCGGCGGTGGTCTCCGTGGCGGGTGCGGCGTCGGTCGGAGCGGCAGCCGTAACGGCGGCCGTCTCGCTCGTTGCGGTCGCCTCCTCCGGCGCGACGGTTTCGCCCATGCCCACCGCTTCGCTCAGCCGGGTCGAGACGTCGTCCACCAAGTCGGTCGCAATCTGGCCTCCGGTCGACTGGTACTGCCAGCCGCCGTAAGCGAGGCCGGCCAACACCAGGACGAGGAGAATGAGCCAGAACTTTGGCTTGGGGCTGGTGTCGGTGGGTGAGGGGAAGGCGAGCCGCTGCTCGCTCTTATCCAGACCCTGTTCGCGCTTGAAGGCATCGACGATCTCGTCGGGATCGAGACCGAGAAAACCCGAATAGCTGCGCAAGAACCCGATCGCGTAGGTTGTGCCGGGGATTTGGTCGAAGCGGCCTGCCTCGAGCGCTTCGAGGTAGTGCTCCTGTATTCGCAGCACATGCGCGGCGTCGGCTATGCTGTAGCCGCCTCTGTTCCGCGCTTCCCGCAGCTCTTCGCAGAAGGTCGGGAGGGCGTTTGGGTCTTCGCGTCCCGTCTCGTGAACGAGTCGCGGCCCGGCCAGATCAGGCTCGGTTGCCTCGAACGGCACCCGCAGAGGTTCCTTCATGACTCGCGTCCTGCAACCACGAACGCGCACGCCCCCCTCCCAGTCGGCGTTGCGCGCTCACGTACCCGCTTGCGACTTTACGATCCGCTCCGTCTTGTCTTCGCGTCGCCGCCTCCACTTGCCAGTTATTTCCCCGGCTGGAAGAGACTGCGACTCGATCAGCCGTCCCCCGATGCTAACAGCTAGAACAATGATGTTATCATCGGCTGTCATACAGCGCAATCATAGACTTACGCACTGTAAAGCCCCTGTCATGCGCTGGCCGGCAGCGGGCGATGACTCGATTTAGTACCGTCGGCGACGCCCGCCGCACCGCGTTCAACGCTGAGTACGATCGCATTCACTGCCTGATCGACCAGTTCAGCTATAATCTCCTTCGTCGATTGTTCCGACGTCACCATGCCGACGCTTTGACCTGCCATGAGTGAGCCGTCTTCGATGTCGCCCTCGATCGCAGCGCGGCGCAGCGCGCCGGCCCAAAAATGCTCTATGGCGAGCCGGGCGGCACCGAGTTCCAGTTCGCCCTGGCGATAGCGCGCGATGGTCTCCCGCTGGAACGCCTCGAACCGCTCGGTCGCCTTGTTGGCGACGGCGCGCACCGGAATCACGGGAAAATCCGGGTCCACCTGCACCGAAAGCCGCGCATCGCGCGCGTTCGCGCGAATCATCGCCTGCTTGAAACGCGGATGGGCGATCGATTCCGTCGCACAGACGAAGCGGGTGCCCAGCTGGCAGCCGGCGGCGCCCATCGCCAGATAGAGCGCGACCGCATCGCCCCGGCCGATGCCGCCGCCCACGAAGACCGGCACCGCGTCGAAATGGGGCAACACCTCCTGGGCCAGCACGTTGGTGGACACCGGCCCGATGTGCCCGCCCGCCTCCATGCCTTCAATGATGAGGGCGTCGATGCCCTGCTTGGCGAGCCTGCGGGCGAGCGGCAGCGTCGATGCGAAAGCGACGACCCGGGTGCCGGCCTGCCTCAGGGTCTCGATCGTCCGCTTGGGCGGCATCCCGCCGGCCAGGACCACATGGCCGACGCTGCGCTCCACGCAGGTCGCGACGAGCGCGTCGAGTTCCGGATGCATGACGATGATGTTGACCCCGAACGGCTTGTCACAGCGCTCGTAGACGCCGTCGATCTCCGCCGCGAGCTGATCCGGGGTCAGCGAGCCGCAGGCCACCACGCCGAAGCCGCCGGCGTTGGAGATGGCGGCCACCAGGTTCCGCTCGGAGACCCACGACATGGCCCCGCCCATGATCGCGTAGCGGGTGCCGAGGAATGCCCGCCCTCGCGCCCAGTAGGCATCGAGCCGCTGGCGCGCATCCTCGCGCACTTCAGTCATTCACCGCGAACAGGACGGCGCCCGCTTCAGGGCTCACGGTCGTCCAGTCCGTAGGCCGCGTGGAGGGCGCGCACGGCGAGCTCGGTATAGTCTTCGGAGACCAGCACGCTGATCTTGATCTCCGAGGTCGAGATCACCTGGATGTTGATGCCCTTCTCGGCGAGCGCCGCGAACATCGTCTGCGCCACCCCGGCGTGGCTGCGCATGCCGACTCCGATCACCGAGACCTTGACCACGCCCTGGTCCGCTACCAGCCGATCGTAGGCGACGACGCTCCTCACCTCCTCGAGGATCGCGATCGAGCGATCCAGATCGGCCTCGGTCACGGTGAAGGTCATGTCCGTGGTGCCGTCGGCGGAGATGTTCTGCACGATCATGTCGACGTTGACGTTGCCGTCCGCCAGCGGCCCGAAGATGCTCGCCGCGACGCCGGGCCGGTCGGCGACGCCCATCACCGTGATCTTGGCCTCGTCCCTGCTGTAAGCGATCCCGCTGACCCGCTCCTGTTCCACGATGTCGTCCTCATCGACCACGAATGTTCCGGGGGTATCGGCGAAGCTGGAGGCCACCTGAAGCGGCACCTGGTGCTTCATCGCCATCTCGACGGCGCGTATCTGCAAGACCTTGGCGCCGAGGGAGGCGAGCTCCAGCATCTCCTCGTAGGTGATCTTAGTCAGCTTGCGCGCCGTCGCAACGACGCGCGGGTCGGCGGTGAACACGCCTTCCACATCGGTGAAGATGTCGCAGCGGTCGGCGCCCAGCGCCGCGGCGAGGGCGACCGCCGAGGTGTCCGTGCCGCCCCGGCCGAGGGTCGTGATGCGCCCCAAGGGCCCTAAGCCCTGAAAGCCCGCGACCACCGGCACCTCCCGGCGCTCGATGCGCCGGTGCAGCTCCTCCGTCTCGATCCCCTCGATCCTGGCGCGGCCGTGGCCGCCGTCGGTGCGGATCGGGAGCTGCCAGCCGAGCCAGGAGCGCGCCGTGACACCCCGGTGCTGCAGCGCAAGCGCCAGCAGGCCGGCGGTGATCTGCTCGCCCGCCGCAGCCACAGTATCGTATTCTCGCGCATCGTGGAGCGGCGCGGCCGCCCGGACCCAGGAAACCAGCCGGTCGGTGGTGCCGGCCATCGCCGAGACCACCACCGCGATCCCGTCACCGGCATCGAATGCGGCCTTCACCCGGTCGGCGACGGCGTTGATCCGGTCGAGGTCGGCCAGCGACGTGCCGCCGTATTTGTGAACGATGAGAGCCATCGGATGGGACGCGTCCGCGCCGGAGAGGCGACGCTTGCCGGTCGTGGAGACGGCCCTACATACTGACTCGGTCGCGGTCGCGCAAGCTGGCGGCCGCGCCGGAGGGAAGCGCATCGATGGCCGGGGACGGACGCGAAAGGCAGACACCGGAAGCTGCAGCGGGGGTGGAAGCGCCCCGCGCCGCCGCGGCCAGGCCCGCCGCCGATCCCAGCGTCGATCCGGCGGAGATCGAGCGCTTCGCGGCGCTCGCCGAGCGGTGGTGGGACCGCCACGGTGCCTTCCGCGCGCTCCATGCCCTCAACCCGGTCAGAATCGCCTACGTGCGGGACGCGCTCGTGGCCGACGCCCCTCCCGAGGCGCGAACCGAGGCAGCAACGGCGCTCAAGCCTCTGACCGGGCTCAGGCTCCTCGACGTCGGCTGCGGCGGCGGCCTGATGGCCGAGCCGCTCTGCCGACTAGGCGCCCGTGTGGTCGCCGTCGACGCGGCCGAGGCCAACGTCCGCGCCGCCCGCCACCACGCGGAGGAGCAAGGGCTCGCCATCGACTACCGCCACGCCACGGCGGAGGCGCTGGCGGCGGACGGCGAGCGCTTCGACGCCGTGCTGGCGCTCGAGATCGTCGAGCATGTGGCCGATCTCGACGTCTTCGCCGATGCCTGCGCGAGCCTGGTCAAGCCTGGCGGGACGCTCGTGGTGGCGACGCTCAACCGCACGCTTGCGGCCTATGCGCTCGCCATCGTGGCGGCAGAGCGGATTCTGGGCTGGCTACCGGCCGGCACCCACGACTGGACGCGATTCGTCCGTCCGGCCGAGATGGTGCGCCTGCTGCGCCGCCACGGCCTCACCGTCGCGGACATGCGGGGCATGGTCTACAGCCCGCTCGCCGGCGGCTGGACGACAAGCCCCAATCTAGCGGTGAATTACATCGTTCACGCCCAGAAGCCCGGCGCCTGAGCGGCCCAGGCGGCCGCGCTGCAGCTACGCGTCGTGGCGGGGGACCCAGGGGACCTCGCCGACCTCGATCCCCTCGTCGGCGAGCTCGCCGACCTCTTCCTTGGTCGCGTCGCCATAGATATTGCGGCGCTCAACCTCGCCGTAGTGAATCTTGCGCGCCTCCTCGGGGAAGCGCTCGCCCACATGATCGAAATTCTGCTCGATATGGGTACGCATGCGCCGCAGAGTTCCGATGGCGCGTGCCATTTCAGGCGGTGTCGGCTTGCGCGCAGGCGTGGGCGCCGGCGCAGTCTCGGGCTCGCCTCTCGCCTTGTTGCCCACCGCGATGTTCGGTGCCATCGGCGCCTTCGCGATCTCGACGTCGCCGCAGTAGGGGCAGGCGATCTCGCCCGCCTCCGCCTGCCGCTCGTAGGTCGCGGAGTCGGCGAAGTAGGCTTCGAACACGTGGTCCTTGCCGCACTTGAGGTCGAACACGATCATGGGGCTGCGCCCGGCTCGCTGCCTCGGTCACTGCAACGTACCATAAAACCCCGAATCCACACGAAAATCCAATTGGCCTCAAGGCCAATGCCGCCATGCACAGCCACCGTTCACGCGTCCCCTCTTCCTGGATCGTCCGCCACGCGGGCCTGATCGCCGAAGGAGGCCACGTCCTCGACCTCGCCTGCGGCGGGGGCCGGCACACGCGCTATCTGCGGGAGCGCGGCCTCAAGGTCACGGCCATCGACATCGACACCTCGGGCCTCGCCGATCTGGCGGACGATCCTCTGATCGAGATCGTCGAGACGGACCTGGAGCATCCCGGCGCCGAGCCGCTCGCAGGCCGCCGTTTCGACGCCGTGGTGGTGACGGACTATCTGTTCCGCCCGCTGCTGGTGCCGCTCGTGGATTGCCTCCTGCCGGGCGGCCTCTTCCTCTACGAGACCTTCGCCCTCGGCAACGAACGTTTTGGGCGCCCGCGCAACCCAGATTACCTGCTCCAGCGCGGCGAACTGCTGGCGCTTGCCGAAGGGCGTCTCTCGGTCTTCGCCTATGAGCACCGCGCAGTGCCGTCGCCCGATCCCAAGATCGTGCAGCGCCTCTGCGCCCGCAAACCGGCCCGCGGACCCTGACAGCAGCGAGAACTAGCCTGCTCCCGACGAAGCTTCGCCTTCGCGCTGCCAGAGCGTGTGCGTGAGGATACCCACCGAGCCTTCAATTGCCTCCATCGCGTCGAGGATCAGGTCCTCTCGATAGCGGCGGCCGATGATTTGCACCCCCGCCGGCAGTCCGTCAGCGAAGCCGATGGGCACCACCCCAGCCGGCAGGCTGAGGTAGTTGACCCCGGTGCTGTAGATCGCGGCCTCGAAGAGGTCCCTCATCTGGTCGAACCCCTGCGCGTCGTAATCCCACGGATAAAGCGAGCGCATCATGAAAGGGCACAGCACCAGGGGATACCGGTCGAGACAGACGCTCCACTCGCGGGTAAGCGCGGTGCGATCGGCGATGCCCTGCCGGTAGCCGACCGGATCGACCGGATTCCCGATCCGCTGGAATTTCTCGAATATGGTCTGGATGGTCTCACTGCCGTGCTCGCGCGCGATGGGGCCGAGGAAGTGGACGATCTCGCTTCCGAGCACGTCGAACCACGCGCGCGCCGCCTTCATGATGGAGGGCGTCGCCGTGCGTTCCACCGCGTAGCCGGCATCGCTCAGCACGTCCGCCGCCCGCTCGATACCGGCAAGAATCTCAGGATTGATCGGATAGCCGTGGGTCTCGCACGTGACTGCCACCTTGATCGGGGGCGCGAGCGCAGGCCCATCGAAGGGGACCGGTACCCACCACGGATCGCGCGGGTCGCCGCCCGCGAGCACCCGCGTCGCGAGCCGCACGTCCCGCACCTCGCGGCAGATGGCGCCCTGGACCGACATGAGCTGGGCCAGCAGGCCGCGTTCCGCCGTCGCACTCGGGTTGTACGCGGGCACCCGCCCCAGGGTCGGCTTCACCGTGGCCAGTCCGCAGGCGAACGAGGGAAAGCGCAGCGACCCCCCGATGTCGTTGCCATGGTGGATCGGCCCGAACCCCATCGCAGCCGCCGCCGACGCTCCGCCGGATGACCCGCCGGGCGATGAGTCGGCGTCCCAGGGATTGAGGGTCCGGCCGCGCAGCGGGTTGTCCGTGGTGGCCCGCATCGACAGCTCAGGCGTGTTGGTGCGCCCCACGATGATCGCGCCGGCATCGAGCAGATTGCGCGTCACCGGCGCGTGGTCGGGCGCGACGACGTCAGCGTACGCTGGCAGGCCGTTCGTGGTCGCTTGACCGGCGACGTCGATATTCTCCTTGATGGTGACGGGCACCCCGTGCAGCGGCCCGAGGGCGGCACCGTCGCCGACCTCTCGATCCTTCTGCTCCGCGGCGTGCATGGCCTCGTCCGGGCAGTCGACCACGATCGCGTTGATGCGCCCGTTGTGCCGGGCGATGCGGCCCAGCACCGACTCCGTCACCTCGACGCACGACACCTCTCGCGCCCGGATCATCGCGGCGAGGTCCACCGCGCTTCGGCTCCACAGTTCCTGGTTCATCGCGCCTGCTGCCGTTCTGTTGGGGTCGGATGGGCTCCTGGACTGCCCATGATCCGACGGCATGCGGGTTGGGGAAAGAGGCCGCCGGGTTCAGCCGGTGGCGCGGCGGGGTTCCTGTTCCGAGGCGACCGGCGGCAGGAAATCCCGGTCGTGCGCCAGCGCCGGAATGGCGGCCCGCACCTGTTCCACGCGCGCAAGGTCGAGATCGGCGGTGACGATGCCGACCCCTTCGCCGGCGTCGGCAAGCACCTCGCCCCAGGGATCGACGATCAGCGAGTGGCCGTAGGTCTTGCGGTCGCCGGAGTGACTGCCCCACATGCAGGGCGCGATGACGAAGCAGCCGCTCTCGATCGCCCGCGCCCGCATCAGGATGTGCCAGTGCGCCTCGCCGGTATGCTTGGTGAAGGCCGCGGGCACGGTGATCAGCCGCGCGCCAGCGTGGGCCAGAGCCCGGTAGAGCTGGGGGAAGCGCAGGTCGTAGCAGACGGTCATGCCGAGGCCGCCCCAGGGCGTCTCCGCCACCACCGCCTGCCTGCCGGGGCGGAAGGCGTCGCTCTCGCGGTAGCTCTCGCCGTTGGGCAGGTCCACGTCGAACATGTGGATCTTGTCGTAGGTCGCGACGATCGTTCCCGCCGGGTCGATCAGCACGGAGCGGTTGGAGACGCGGCCGTCGCCGGCGTCCGCCCCCATCGAGCCCGCGAGCAGCCAGGCACCGGTCTCTTCTGCGAGCGCGCTGAAGTACCGGGCCGCCGGATGGGCGTCGAGCGGCGCGGCGCTCGCCTGCACCAGCTCCGTCCGGTGCTCCATGAGGGCGACATTCTCGGGCAGCGCGATCAGCTCCGCGCCGGCAGCGCGGGCCTCGCGCACCAGGGCGCCGGCTGCCTCGAGATTGGCCTGCAGTTCCTGGCCGCTGGAGGGCTGAACGCAGGCGACCCGAACGGTTTCGGTCATGGCATCCCCCAAGTCTCGGTGCAGGCCGGCATCATGGACGGCTCGGCAAGGCGCGCGCAAGAGTGACCACATCGACGCGCGCGGCGCCGGCCCTGCGGAGCGCGCGGGCGCAGGCCGAGACGGTGGCACCGGTGGTCATCACGTCATCCACCAGGAGGACGCTGCGCCCGGCCACGAGAGACCCGCGCGAGCGCCGCACCGCGAACGCGCCCCGCACGTTCCGTCGTCGTTCGGAGCGCGAGAGCCGGGTTTGCGTCGCCGTCCGCCGGGTTCGGATCAGGGCGTCCGGCACCATGACGGCATCCGTCTGGCGTGCCATGAGGCGGGCGAGCACCGCCGCCTGGTTGAAGCGCCGCGCCAGCAGCCGCCAGCGATGGAGCGGCACCGGCACCACCACGTCCACCTCGGGCAAGAGCGGCGCTGCCGCGCGCTGCAGCCACGAGGCCAGCCTGGGCGCGAGCCACGAGCGGTCGGCCATCTTGAAGGCGAGGATCAGCTTGCGCCCGGCACCTTCGTAGAGGAACGCCGCACGCGCCCTGTCGAAGACCGGCGGCACGCGGGCGCAGTCGCCGCAGATCGCGTCCGGGGCCGCTTCGATCGCGAACGGCAGGCCGCACCGCGCGCAGCAGGGCCGGCCGATGAAGCTGACGCGGCTCCAGCAGTCGGGGCAAAGCCCACCGGCCTCGCTCACCGGCGCATCGCAGGCGAGGCATGACGGCGGCAATATCTGGTCGATGGCGACCGTCGCGGCGGTTCGTGCCAGCGCCGCCAATGGTCCCATGTACCCACCACCCTGCATCGCCTGCGGCACCTCCCGGTGCTTCCCGCCTCCCGTCCATCATGCCATAACCGGCGGCATGACCCAGCGCGTGTCTAGCCCCGACGGCGCCGCGGTCTTCGACCGTGCCGCCGTGCGCGCCCATCGCGACCGCGCCGCTGTGGGCTTCGCGGGGCGGGGCGACTTCTTGGTGCGCGAGGTGGGTGAGCGGCTGGTGGGTCGGCTCGACGACGTGAAGCGCCGCTTCGCCCGCGTCCTCGACCTCGGCTGCCACGGCGGTCAGCTCTGGCCGATGCTGCGCCGGCAGGCCGCGCCCGATCTGCTAATCGAGGCCGACCTCTCGCTGGCCATGGTCGCGTGCGCTGCGGGTCCCTCGCGCCTCGTCGCCGACGAGGAATGGCTGCCCATCCGCACAAACTCGCTCGATCTCGTGGTGAGCGCCCTCAGCCTGCATTGGGTGAACGACCTGCCGGGTGCGCTGGTTCAGATCAGGCGGGCGCT
The DNA here is from genome assembly GCA_028819955.1 of Rhodospirillaceae bacterium. Next base: position 13,354 of record JAPPKP010000264.1, read on the forward strand.
CAAGCCGGACGGCCTGCTGCTCGCGGCGATGCTGGGCGGCGAGACCCTGTTCGAGCTGCGCGAGGCGTTCCTGCAGGCGGAAGCGGGGCTGGAAGGCGGCGCGCGCCCGCACGTCTCGCCCTTCCCAGACGTGCAAACCCTGGGCGCTCTGTTGCAGCGGACCGGCTTTGCGCTGCCGGTGATCGACAGCGACCGGATCACGGTCACCTACGAGAGCGCCGAGGCGCTGATGCACGATCTGCGGTCCATGGGCGAGGCCAACGCCGCGGCGGGGCGGGCGCGGCACTTCGCCAGGCGCGCCACGTTCCATGCGGCGTCCGCCCGCTACCGGGAGCTGTTCGGCGACGGCGACGGGCGAATCCCGGCGACTTTCCAGGTGCTCTACCTCACCGGCTGGCGCCCGCACGACTCCCAGCAGCAGCCCGCGCGCCGAGGCAGCGGCACCGTTGGCTTGGAACAGGTGCTTAGTCCGCGCGAGCGATAGGGCCGATGACGCCCTTGATCGCCTCGGCGCTCACGACGCCGGCCCGGAGCAGGCGGGGGGCCGTCCCGGTGAGGTCGAGCAGGGTGGAGCCCAGGCTGTCGGCGGCCCGTCCGCCGTCGACGATCAGCGCGACGTGCGCGCCCAGGCCGGCCGCAACCTCGGCAGCGGTGAGCGGGCTCGGCGCGCCCGAGGGGTTGGCGCTCGGCGCAGTCAACGGCCGCTCGGCGGCCTCGACCACGGCGCACGCCGTCTCGTTGCCGGGAATCCGCAGTGAGACGCCGGGCGCCCCCTGGTGAACCAGTGGAGAGAGGGGGGAGCCCGCCGCGCGCGGCACGACCAGGGTCAGCGGGCCGGGCCAGAACGCCTCGGCGAGCGCCAAGGTGGGCGCAGAAAACGTGCCGCAGGCCTCGGCCATCGCCATTGTGGCGATGAGTGCGATGAGCGGCTTGTCGGCCGGGCGGCCCTTGGCGCGAAAGACACTTTCGACCGCCGCATCGCTGGTGGCATCGGCGGCGAGGCCGTAGACCGTGTCGGTCGGCAGCCCGACCAGCCCGCCGTCGCGGATCGCCTGCGCGGCCCGCGCGATGGCCGCCGGTGTCGGCGGGAGGCACGGAGGACCGCTATGAGGGTCGGAACGTGTCATCGGTCCCCATCCAGACCGCAGGCGACGAAGGGCGGGTTGACGAACCCCGCCTTGCCGTAGCTGAGCTCACGGCCGTTCAGGTCGCGGACATGACCGCCCGCTGCCGTGAGGATCGCGTGGCCGGCGGCGGTGTCCCACTCCATGGTGCGCCCGAAGCGGGGATAGACGTCGGCCTCGCCCCGCGCCAGAAGCCCGAACTTCAGCGCGCTGCCCGCGCTCTCGATCCGCTGCGGACTGAGCCTCGCGATGTACGCGTCGGTTTCCGGATCGCGGTGCAGGCGGCTCGCGATGACGGCCGGGCCCTCGTCGGGTACCGCCCGCGCGCTGATTGGCCGGGGCGCCCCGTTGTCCGCGATGCGCACCGCCTGCCCCAGCCCGTCGGCGACATAGGTCTCTCCCTGGACCGGCGCGTGGAGCACGCCGAGCACCGGCCGGCCATCCTCGATCAAGGCGATATTGACCGTGAACTCGCCGGTGCGTGCGATGAACTCCCTGGTGCCGTCCAGGGGATCCACGAGCCAGAATCGCCCTCCGAGGGGTGCCGCAAGGGCGTCGTCCGCCGTGCTTTCCTCCGAAATTGCGGGGATTTGCGGATCGGCCGCGTGGAGGCCTGCGACGATAATGCGGTCCGCCGCCCGGTCTGCAGCGGTCACCGGCGAGCGATCCGCCTTGGTCTCCACCGGCGTGCCGTCGCGGTAAAGGGCCAGAATCGTCCGGCCGGCCTCCAGCGCCAGACGCCGGGCCGCGTCCGCCAGTCGTGGATAGTCCTCGCTGTTTGTGTCCGGCATGGGCTCCACCCGGCGTTCAAATTCCCGTCATCGGGACCGTCGTCGAGGCAAAATTCCTTCCCGCCACCGCCGATATAAACCAGAATGGCATGGGTTTCGTGCAGCGCGGTCATCAGAAGAGATGGCGCGAACCCCAACTCCGATAAACCAGAATAGCGCTGCGAGGAGGAGATACCGAGGATGATCAAGGAAACCGTGGTCGCCGTGAGCATTGTCACCATGGCGGCCGGCGCCGCACTCGCGCCGTCGGCCGTATCCGCTGGCAGCCAGCCACTCGTGCTCGCGGACTCGCACGAGGCTTGCGAAGACGATCCGTGCAACCCCTGTCCGGACCCGTGTGGCGCATGCAACCCGTGTGGCGCATGCAACCCGTGCGGCGCATGCAATCCCTGCGCTGCCGAGTAAGCTCGAAAGCGAATACGACCTTAATCCGAGGGCGCCGCCTCAGCCGGGGCGGCGTTTCTCATTGAAGGGCGCCGCCTTCAGCCCCGCGCGTCGAGCGCAGCCCTGACTGCAGCAATCTGTCCCTCGATGTCGACCTCGGCCTGCGAGACGACCTCGAGGCGGCGGTCCTCCAGCGTGTCCTTGCTCGGATTCTGGGCGGTCCAGTTCTCGATCACCTGATCCCGCGCCTTCAGCAGCAGGATGATCTGCGGCCAGAACAGCCGCACCATGGCGACGACCCAGCGGTTGGTCGGCCATGACGGACGGGCGTGGTCGATGACGAAGCAGCCGATCACCTTGGCTACATCGTCGGCGCGATACCAGGTCTCGCCGGTAACCCAGCGGTTGGTGGTGAAGAGCCGGAGCGGCTGACCCTTCGAACCCATTGAAATCGCGACCACATGGGCGAGCGCATCATCGCCCATGGGCCACTTGTCGCGGCTCTTGCGCCGCATGGGCTTCATGCCGCGCGGCATGCCCTTGGCGCGCACGAAGGTATGGAAATGCCCGTGCTCCACGTCCCTGAAGCCGCCGGGATGGGCGTGGTAGAAGTACTGGGAGTGGCTCTTGCCGTCGAAGACGTCCCCTTTTGGGTAGTGATCATACTCGTAGAACGTCTCGTGGCCGCGCAGCAGCTCGCTCACCACGCTGTCGCCGGTTCTGCCGAGCACCCGCTGGACCTCGATCACCTCCTCGCCGGCGGCGAGCATCGTGCGCAGCCGCTTCACCGGCTGGGTCGCCATGTCGAGGTGGCGGGTTTCCTCCTGCCGCTCGCTCTTCGCCGCCGAAGCCTGGGCCATCCCGCTGCTCTGCCGCCTGTTCGCTGGCCGTGCCGTCAGAGAAAGATAGTGCCGGGGTCTTGCACTTGCCAGACCGGGCGTGCTCTCCCTCGCGCGCCGGCTAATCCGCCTCGCTCGGCTCCAGGACGAGGCGGAAGCCGACGAGGATGTGCTTGATATCCTCCGGCCGGGCATGCCGCGCCGCAGGGCGGCAGACGCCGCAGCCGCTGTCGTCCCAGGATCCGCCCTTGACCAGGAAGCGCCCCGGATTGCCTGGCGAGGCGGTCCACTCGAAGACCATTCCTGCCGCATCCAGCAGGCCGTAAGGGCTTGCACCGGCGGGGAAGCTGCCGACCGGCAACGTATCGAAGGGGCCGGCGTCGTGGCTGTTGAGCAGCGCAGGGTCGAAGGTGTTGCCCCAGGGGAAGATGCGGCCTTCGGTGCCGCGCGCGGCCTTCTCCCATTCGAGGGCCGTGGGCAGCCGCCAGTCTTGCCCGGTCTCGGCCGAGAGCCAGGCCGCGTAAGCCATGGCGTCGTCGTGCGAGACCATCACCACCGGATGGTCGTCGCGCCCCGGCGGCAGCTTGCCATCCGTCCACGCGTGGCGGCGGGTGCGCTCGTAGGGGTGGATCAGCCGGTAGCCGCGCCAGGTCTCGGGATCGACATCGGGCACGCGATGGCCCGTGGCGTCCACGAACGCCTGGTATTGGGCGTTGGTGACCGATGTACGCGTGATGAAGAAGCCTTCCAGCGACTTGGACGCGCGCCGGCGCTCGCGATCGTACCAGCCGCGCTCCCGCGTTCGAGAGTGGCCGTAGGCCGCCTCGTCGAGCTGGTAGGCGTACTCGCGCTCGGCCGCGTCGGAGCCCGCGATGAAGGGGCCGGCCGGAACCTCCACGACCTCCGGGGCGATCGCGGTTTCGGCATGGGCGGCGCCTGCGAGGGCGGCGCCGGAGACCGCGAAGCAGAGGGCGAGCAAAGCTCGAAGGAGAATCATTCCCGGAATCTATTCACGGGTTGTCCGGCAGAGGAGTCACAAAAATTTGAGTGCAGGAAATTTGCCCGACACGATGCGGTCGCCGACAATTCATCCCGAACATGGTCATCAAGGGAGGCTCCACATGCCACGCTCGAAACCCCTGCTTGCCGGAACGGTGGTCCCCGTGGTCATCGGGCTTGCGGTCGCCACAACCGGCGGCCACGCCACGGCCGGCACATCTGCCGGCGAGAGTCCGGGGGCGACCCCGCAACAGCAGGATCCGGGCGTGCTCCTCTTCGCCTCCTGCAACCCCTGCGGACCATGCGGCCCGTGCAATCCGTGCGCGGCGGCATGCGGGCCTTGCGGGCCGTGCAATCCCTGCGCAGCAGCCTGCGGGCCGTGCGGCGCATGCAACCCCTGCGCGGCCGGTGCTGCAGTCAGCTCGGACTGCGTGGTTCCCCGCCTCGCCGCGGCGAGCAACCCCTGTGGTCCGTGTGCCCCGTGCGGGCCTTGCGGTCCGTGCAACCCATGCGCGAGTGCTTGCAGCCCCTGCGGACCGTGCGCTCCCTGCAATCCGTGCGGGCCGTGCAACCCGTGCAATCCATGTGCGGCCGCCTGTGCGCCGTGCAGTCCTTGCAACCCATGCGAGCCGTGCAACCCGTGTAATCCATGCGCAGCCGCCTGCGCACCGTGCAACCCCTGCAGTCCCTGCAACCCCTGCAACCCCTGCGCGGCGGCAAACCCCTGCAATCCCTGTGCGCCGTGCAACCCCTGCGGGCCGTGCGGTGCCTGCAACCCGTGCAATCCTTGCGCTGCTGGCGAGGAGGTCGAGCTCACCGCAGACGAGGCCAGGGACGCCTACGCCTGCATCAGCGCGGTCATGGCCGAGGGCTACGCCAAGTCGGGCAACCAGTGGGCGGCGTCCTACCGGAACTGGCGGAACGTCGCGGCCCAGCCCTACGTCTCCGACACCCACGGCGCGCGCTACGTCAACAACTACGCCAACGACATCGGCGCCGACAATTACAGCCTCTTCGAGGAGGCAGGGCCCGCGCCCGTCGGAACCGTGCTGGCCAAGGACAGCTTCACCGTCAAGCCCAACGGCAAGATCGGCGCCGGGCCGCTCTTCCTGATGGAGAAGATGGAAGCAGGCTTCAACGCCGACACCGGCGACTGGCGCTACACGCTGATCATGCCGAACGGCCGGACCATCGGCACGACCGGTGGAAAGGGCGACAAGAACGTCGTCTTCTGCGCCGAGTGCCACCTCGGCGTTGAGGACTATGACAGCCGCTTCTTCCTCGACGAGGAGTACCGGGTCCAGTAGCCACCCGCCCGGGGGGGGGGGGCGGCCCCCCCCGCGCGCCCCCCCCCCCCCCCAAGAAAAAACCACCCCCCCCCCCCCCCCCCCCCCCCGGGGGGGTGTGGGGGGGGGGGGGGAGAA
>JAPPKP010000264.1:18924-22111 GCA_028819955.1 Rhodospirillaceae bacterium
CCCCCGCCGGGGCGCCGGCCCCCCCCCCCGCCCGCCCCCCCCCCGGCCCCTACTTCTTCCAGGCCTCCTGCCACGCCGCGAACTCGGATGGCTTGATGCGGTAGCGGGCGAAATTGCCCTCGTGGAGCGACAGCAGCTCCCGCTCGACCATCGTGCGGAAGCGCTCACGCTCCTGCTCGGCAATGCTTTTCCCGACCCACTCTTCGACTGCGGTGGCGGCCTGCCCGGTGTCCATACAATCGCGAACGACGGCGCTGACGAGCTCGCGCAGCGCCGCCCGGTGACGCATCCGAAACGGATCGGGCTCCCCGAGCGACTGGCGGACGGCCGCGTAACGGGCAGCAGAGCGCTCGTAGGCCCAGACGAACACGTCGCGGAGAAGCTCGACGCGATTGAGCTCGTAGACGCCCAATACGGCCTCCGTGTAGAGATCCCGCGACACGTCCTCGAAGGAGAGTGGCGACAGGTTCGCCTCGATGAGGGGGATATTCGCAGCCAGGCGGGACACGCGCTTGTTCACATCGTCGAACGGCTGCAGGTAGGGAAGCTGTACCAACGCAAAGAACACCTGCTCGAACGGGTCTTCGATTGCCGAGGCCTTGACGAGAATCCTGTCGAAGCACTCCTCGATGAGCTGCGGCACTTCCAACGGATGAAAAACGGACTGAGTGATCCCGACAGGGATGTGCCGCAACCGGCCTGCCGCATCTGGATCGTCGAGCAAGCCATCGGCCAGCGCCGCATGAAGGTTGAGAATGGTGTAGCGGTTGAAGCCGATGTCCGCCGCCGCGTCCACGAGAAACTCGATGGCCTCTTTGTGATTGAGGATCATCTGCGTGTCCCGGCGATCCTTCCCTTCCGCCTCTGCGCCGGCCTCGATAAGGCGTTTGGTGTCGAGCAGCGAATAGGTGTTGCCCTCCAGGCGGCTCGAATTCCATGAGAGGTCGATGAGCAGCCTGTTCAGGACTTGCCTGGCGTAGGTGCCGGCGGGCTCGGCAACGGCCAGCGACGCACCTACGTCCCTGAGATGGCCGCGCTCGGCTTCGGAGAGATAGTGGGTGTCGTTGGGGCGATATGACTCGAGGAACGCCGGGTCATAGCCCACCGGTGCCCGTGCTTCGACCGGTTGACGGACGTAATTTCGCACTTCGTCGGCGGCTTCGGAAAAGGACACCCCCCCCTCAAACAACACACCTATTTTGGGTCGACCTGCGACGAACTGAACGGCGATGTCAGTGTCTCTCAGTGTCCGGTAGCGCGCCCCGCGGCCTGACCCCTCCATCGCCAAACGCTTGCTGTCGACGAGGGACTTGAGCCAATACTGCAAGGTCCGGTGCGCCGGCGCGTCCTTCAGCGCTTTAGCAATTTGCCGCGCGGTCATGCCGTCGGGATGGCTTCTCACGACCTCTTCGATCGCCCGCAGGTCCTCCTCCCGAATGCGTCTGGCCACGATGATCCTCTATCTTGCGTGAGAGGCGTTACACGCAAGATACAAATGTTTCGCGCAATAATCAACGTTGTGCGCAAAAATCGTCAAGAACTGGCGAGAAATTATTGCGCATAGACTGTGCCGCGCAACTATGGCGGGCTGCTTGACCGCAACGATGCGACGGGGAAGCGGCAACGTAACTCCCCGCGAGCGAGCCTGACCTTCCCTCGTCCGGTTGCATTGCTGAAATCTCAGGCCGAGACGCTGGCGTTCCTTGATTACATGATCGGACCCGGCCTATGTTCCTGCGTTCACCGCCTGAGCGGGACCAGACCTAAGGAGATACCCGTGCGCGCACGACACGTCCTCGCCGTTGCCCTCGCCACCTTCATGATGGCGGCGAGCGCCTCCGCCATTGCCGCCGACGTGAAGAAGGGCAAGAAGGTCTTCAAGAAGTGCAAGGTGTGCCACACCGTCAAGGAAGGCGGGAAGCACAAGGTTGGCCCCAACCTCCACGGGGTCTTCGGCCGCACCTCGGGAACGGCCGAGGGCTTCAAGAAATACTCGGACGCGATGAAGGACGCGGCGATCGTCTGGGACGAGGAGACCATCCTCGCCTACATCGCCGATCCCAAAGGGTACATTCCGAAGAACAAGATGGCGTTCAAGGGGGTCCGGAAAGAGAAGGACCGCGAGAACCTGATCGCCTACCTCAAGGAAGCCACCGGGGCCGAGTGAGCCGGGCGGACGCCGCCACCCTGCGCCGATCGGGGGCAGCCATGCCCGAATTCGATCTGCGCGAGCACATCCGCGAGATTCCGGACTTTCCCAAGACCGGCATCCTCTTTTACGACATCTCGACCCTGCTCGCCCACGCCGAGGCCTGGGGCGAGACCGTGCAACGACTCGCCGACGTGGTGGGCAATCATAAACCCGACCTCCTCGCCGGCATCGAATCCCGCGGCTTCCTGGTCGCGGCACCGGTGGCGCACGCGCTCGGGTGCGGCTTCATCATGGTGCGCAAGAAGGGCAAGCTGCCGGGCGAGACCGTGGCGTACGAATATGCGCTCGAATACGGCACCGATCAGGTCGAGGTGCAGGCCGACGCCGTGGCGCCCGGCCAGCGGGTCGTCCTGGTCGACGATCTGCTCGCAACCGGGGGCACGGCGGCCGCGTCGCATGCGCTGCTGCGCCAGGTGGGCGCCGAGGTGGTGGCAGCGGCCTTCATCATCGAGCTGAGCTTCCTCGGCGGGCGTCAACGCCTCGACCTGCCGACCACCTCCCTCGTCGCCTACGACGCGTAGCTGCGGCCGGGAGCACGCGGGAGACCCATTCCATGGCCATCGCCGTGATCGGAGGCACCGGCCCCCAGGGGCGCGGGCTGGCGCAGCGCTGCGCGCTTGCCGGCATCGACGTCGTGGTCGGCTCGCGCGATGCAGCCCGCGCAGCGGAGATCGCCGCCGACCTCCGCGCCGGCGTGCCGGACGCGCCAGGGGCGATCAAAGGCGCCGCCAACGCGGACGCGGTCGCACGAGCCGAGCGCATGGTCGTGCTGGCAGTGCCGTGGAGCGCACACCAGGCGACCCTCGCAGGGCTCACCGAAGCGCTGCAGGGGAAGATCCTGGTCGACATGGCGGTGCCGCTCGCCGACGGCAACCCGCGCAAGGCCGCGATGCCCCCCGAGGGCTCGGCGACCGAGGCGGCGCAGGCGATGCTGGGCGAGGGTGTCGCCGTGGTGGGGGCGCTCCACAACGTCTC
>JAPPKP010000253.1 GCA_028819955.1 Rhodospirillaceae bacterium
CTCTCGGTGAACACGCTTTCCAGGCGTGCGCCTTAAACCACTCGGCCATCCCTCCCGGGGGGCGAAACAATAGCAACAACCCCTGGCGCTGCAATATCGGAGACACCATATAGGCCGAAAGGAGACGTCATATGGTGATCATTCGGCTCGTCGGGGTCGCGCTCGGCCTGGTGTTCGTCGCAGCCCTCGGCCATGAAATCTACAAGTTCGCGAGCGCCGGCGGCTACCGCCTGATCAGCGCGGGCGAGCTCTGGGCACGATCCGACGCCAACAGCCTCGTGGGCTTTCAGGCGCTGATCGAGAAGGGCGCAGCGCCTTGGCTCTGGTCGGACATCGTGCTTCCCGTGCTCCTCGGCCCCGCCTGGGCAATTCCCCTGGTGCCGGCGGCGCTGCTGCTCGTGCTCGCAGGGCTTCGGCGCCGTCAACACGCGTAGTCCAGCGGCTGCCTAAGATTCTCCCATCTTGAGCGCGGCGAGAAACGCTTCCTGCGGAATCTCGACGTTGCCGATCTGGCGCATGCGCTTCTTGCCCTTCTTCTGCTTCTCCAGCAGCTTGCGCTTGCGCGTCACGTCGCCGCCGTAGCACTTCGCCAGCACGTCCTTGCGCAAGGGGCTCACGGTCTCGCGCGCGATAATCTTGCCGCCGATCGCGGCCTGGATCGCGATCTTGAAGAGCTGGCGCGGGATCAGCTCCTTGAGGCGGACGCAGAGCGCCCGACCACGCCATTCGGCCTGGCTCCTGTGGGCGATGAGCGCGAGTGCGTCCACCGGCTCGCCGTTGATCATGATGGCGAGCTTGACCAGGTCGCTCTCCAGGTAGTCCTCCAGCCGGTAGTCGAAGCTCGCGTAGCCGCGCGAGACCGACTTGAGCCGGTCGTAGAAGTCGAAGACGACCTCGTTCAGCGGCAGCCGGTAGATCACCATTGCGCGGTTGCCCGCGTAGGTGAGGTCGTGCTGCACGCCGCGCTTCTCCTCGCAGAGCGCGAGCACGCCGCCGAGATGCTCGTCGGGCACCAGGATCGTGGCATGAATCCAGGGCTCGTCGATCCGCCTGATCCGGGTGGGGTCCGGCATGTCCGCCGGGTTGTGGAGGGAGAGCGCCGTACCGTCTGTGAGCGTCACGCGATAGACCACGCTCGGCGCCGTTGCCACGAGGTCGAGGCCGAACTCGCGCTCCAGACGCTCCTGCACGATCTCCAGATGGAGCAGGCCGAGAAAGCCGCAGCGGAAGCCGAAGCCCAGGGCCGGCGAGCTCTCGGCGTCGTAATGAAAACTCGAATCGTTGAGGCGGAGCTTGGCGAGGCTCTCGCGCAGCCGCTCGTAGTCGTTCGAATCGACCGGGAAGAGCCCGCAGAAGACCACCGGCACGCTGGGGCGGAAGCCCGGCAGCGCCCCCGTCGCAGGCCGTCTTACTGCCGTAATCGTGTCGCCCACCTCGCAATCGGCGACGTCCTTGATGGCGGCGGTGATGAAGCCGATCTCGCCGGGACCGAGGCTGTCGACGAGCGTCTTCTTCGGCGTGAACACGCCCACCCGCTCGACCTCGTACTCGGCGCCCGAGGCCATCATGCGGATCTTCGTGCGCGGCGTGAGCCGGCCGTGCACCACGCGCACCAGGATCACCACGCCGAGATAAGGGTCATACCAGCTATCGACCAGCAGGGCCGTGAGCGGCGCGTCGGCGTCGCCTGCGGGCGCCGGCAGGCGGGCAATGAGCGCGTCGAGCACGGTCTCGATGCCTTGGCCGGTCTTGGCGGAAACCTCCAGCGCGCCCGACGCGTCGATGCCGATGACGTCCTCGATCTGCCGCTTCACCCGCTCCGGCTCGGCCGAGGCGAGATCCATCTTGTTGAGGATCGGCACGATCTCATGGTCGTGGTCCACCGCTTGATAGGCGTTGGCAAGGGTCTGCGCCTCCACGCCCTGGGTCGCGTCCACCACCAGCAGCGAGCCTTCGCAGGCCGCGAGCGAGCGGCTCACTTCGTAGGAGAAATCCACGTGGCCGGGGGTGTCCACGAGATTGACCACGTGCTCGGCGCCGTCGGCATCGCGGTAGGCGAGGCGCACGGTCTGCGCCTTGATGGTGATGCCGCGCTCGCGCTCGAGCTCCATGGAATCGAGCACCTGGCTGGTCATCTCGCGCTTCTGCAGGCCGCCGCAGCGCTCGATCAGGCGATCGGCGAGGGTCGACTTCCCGTGGTCGATGTGGGCGACGATCGCGACGTTGCGGATGCGTGAAAGGTCGGTCATGGGAGCGGCCCCGATCGTCCGCCGCAGCGCGCGACGTCTAGCCGCGCAGCACGCCGCCGGTGATCTTCGCCACGTTGGCGACGATCTTCGCGGCCGCCGCGTCGATTTCCGG
>JAPPKP010000408.1 GCA_028819955.1 Rhodospirillaceae bacterium
GTGGTCTCGGGCGCGGTCTCGCGCAGCCGCTCGATGCAGCGCACGAACTGGAAGGCCCCGCCGTCTTCGAGATCGTCGCGGTCCACCGAGGTGATGACCACGTGGTCCAGGCCGAGCGCGCCGACCGCCTTCGCGAGTGCGTCGGGCTCGTGCGGGTCGAGCCGGTCGGGCCGGCCGGTCGCAATGTTGCAGAAGGCACACGCCCTGGTGCAGACCGAACCCAGGATCATCACCGTCGCATGGCCCTTGGCCCAGCACTCGCCGATATTGGGGCAGGCGGCTTCCTCGCACACGGTGTTCAGCCGGTGCGTCCTCATCAGCTTGCGCGTCGCGTTGTACTCGGGCGAGGTCGGCGCCTTGACGCGGAGCCAGCGTGGCTTGGGCTCACGGTCGCTGCGCAACTTCAACGGTGTGACCTGCGACTCAGGCATCGTCGACCCCCCGGCTACCGCCTAGATGTGGATGACGCGCCCATAGGCGTCAAGCACCGATTCGTGCATCGCCTCGGATAATGTGGGGTGCGGGAAGATGGTCTCGACGAGGTCCGCCTCGGTGCACTCCAGCGTGCGGGCAACCGTGTAGCCCTGGATCAGCTCGGTCACCTCGGTGCCGATCATGTGGGCGCCGAGCAGCTCGCCGGTCACCTCGTCGAACACGGTCTTGACCATGCCCTCGGGCTCGCCCAGCGCAATTGCCTTGCCGTTGCCGATGAAGGGGAAGCGCCCGACCTTGACTGCATGCCCCGCCTCCTTGGCCGCCGCTTCGGTGAGCCCGACCGAGGCGACCTGGGGCCGGCAGTAGGTGCAGGCCGGCACCCGGCTGGTATCCAATGGATGCACGCCTTCTGCGCCCGCGATCTTCTCCACGCAAAGCACGCCCTCGTGGCTGGCCTTGTGGGCAAGCCAGGGCGGGCCGGTGACATCGCCGATGGCGTAGACGCCGGGTTCGCCCGTCGCCATCCAGGGATCGGTCTGGATATGGCCCTTCTCGACCACGACGCCGGTGCCCTCCAGCCCGATGTCCTCGACGTTGCCGACGATGCCGGCGGCGAGGATCGCGCGGTCGAAGGTGGCGTCCTGCGCCTTGCCGTCCGCGGTCTCGATGGCCGCCTGCACCGCGCCACAGCTTGTCGCGAGGCTGGTCACGCGCGCGCCGGTGTGGATGGTCATGCCTTGCGCTTCGAAGGCCTTGCGGGCGGCGGCGGAGATCTCCTCGTCCTCCACGGGCAGCACGCGCGGCAGGATCTCGACCACGGTGACGGCGCTGCCGAGGTCCGCGTAGAAGCTCGCGAACTCCATACCGATGGCGCCGGCGCCGATCACCAGCAGCGATGCCGGGTGCGCGCGCGGCACCATCGCCTCCTTGTAGGTCCAGATCGTCTCGCCGTCGGGCTCCAGCCCCGGCAGCACCCGCGCGCGTGCGCCGGTGGCGAGGATGATGTGGGCGGCGCGGACGGTCTCGACGGCCCCGTCATCCTTTGTGACCTCTAGGGTGCCGGCACCGGCGAGCCGGGCGTGGCCCTGGATGACCGCGATGTCGTTCTTCTTCATCAGGTAGGCGACGCCGCGGGAGAGCTGATCGGCGACCTTGCGCGAATAGGCGACGACCTTCTCGATATCCACGCTCACGTCGCCGACGCTGATGCCGAAGTCGCCGAGCCGGCCAAGGGTGTGGCGCAGCTCCGAGACCCGGAGCAGCGCCTTGGTCGGGATGCACCCCCAATTGAGGCAGATGCCGCCGAGGCGCTCGCGCTCGACCACGGCGGTCTTCAGGCCGAGCTGGCTCGCGCGGATCGCCGCGACATAGCCGCCAGGGCCCGTGCCGACGATCACAACGTCAAAGGACGGATCGGCCATGATGTCCTCCGGTCTGGTATGCGTGAGGGGCCGGCGAGGCCGGCCCCGGCTAGAGAAGCATGGTGAGCGGGTCTTCGATCAGGCCCTTGAACGCCTGCAGGAACCGGGCGCCGAGCGCGCCGTCGACCACGCGGTGATCGACCGAGAGCGTGCACGACATCACGGTGGCGACGGCGAGCGCGCCGTCCTTGACCACCGGCCGCTGCTGGGCGGTGCCGACGGCGAGGATCATCGACTGCGGCGGGTTGATGATCGCCGCGAACTCCTTGATGCCGTACATGCCGAGGTTGGAGACGCTGAAGGTGCCGCCCTGGTACTCCTCAGGCGCGAGGCCCATGGGCTTGGCGCGGGCGCGGCCGGCGAGCTCCTTCACCTCGGCCGAGATCTCGGCCAGTCCCTTGCCGTCGGCGTTGCGCACGATGGGTGTCACCAGCCCGTCCTCGATGGCGACGGCCACCGAGACATCGGCGCTCGC
>JAPPKP010000204.1 GCA_028819955.1 Rhodospirillaceae bacterium
TGCCGATCTCCACCGGCGTGTAGCGCTGGCCGACGACGATGAAGAAGACGGCGAAAATCGTCGCCGCCAGCAACAGGTTCGCAAATGGGCCCGCGAACGCGATGGCCGAACGCCGCCCTACCGACTTGGCGAAGAATGAATCGGGCGATGGCGGTGCCTCATCATCCTTGGCGGACGTACTGGCAACGTCGGCGTCGCCGTGGAACTTTACATAGCCGCCGAACGGCAGCGCACAGAGCTTCCAACGAGTCCCGTGGCGGTCATCGATGCCGATAAGCTCCGGCCCGAAGCCGACCGCGAACACCTCCACGCGCACGCCATTGAGCCTGGCTACGAGGTAATGGCCGAGCTCGTGGAAGAAGACCACGGGCGTGATCACCGCGAGAAACGGCCAAATATAGTTTAGTTTGTCGACAAGCAGGTCCATGGTGGCAAACGAGTGGCTATGATCGAACTTCGGCGCAAGGCCGAGCTGCACCGGGCAATCGATATGGCGGGGCGATCGCGGCGCCGTCCGGGATTATACATGACCGCGCCGCCCGCGCCCCGCAATTCCCTGTGAGCTTGCGGGCGTTTGCCAAATGGGGGCACGTTGCAAATCGATGGGACCCGGCCCGGCGAACGGTTTGCGCTACGGCGAGGGACGGCCCAGGGCAACCTGCGGCCCCTTCGAGCGGCGATGAACGCGTCTGACCCGACGCCGGACCTATGCGGCCGACGAGCTCTCGCGGACGAGATCGCCCGGCTCGGGCCAGATGACCGGAAGGGCGCGCTCGAGCTCTTGCGGCGTGCCCTCGACGACGGCCGCAGGCAGCTTTGCCGGCGCCTCGATGCGGGGGCGACGGGGGCGGAAATCGTCGCCGGCCAGACCACTCTGATCGATCGAGTCTTGTGCATTCTGCTCGAGCGGGCTGCAAAGATCCTCTATCCAGAGCCGAATCCGACCACGGCCAATCGTTTCTCGCTGGTGGCGGTCGGCGGCTACGGCCGGGGCGATCTCTCGCCCCGTTCCGATATCGATATTCTCTTCTTGTGTCCATACAAGTTGACCGGCCGCAGCGAGCAGATCATCGAGCATCTGCTCTACATGATGTGGGACTTGGGGTTCTCCGTCGGCCATGCAACCCGCTCAGTCGCCGATTGTTTGCGCCGGGCGCAGGAAGACATGACGATTCGTACCTCGGTGCTTGAATCGCGCCACGTATGGGGCGATCGGGAGCTCTACGACGGGTTCCGCCAGCGTTTTCTCGACGAGCTGGTGACAGGCACCGAGGCCGAGTTCGTCGCCGCCAAGCTTCGCGAGCGCGGCAAGCGCCACGTGCGCGAGGGTGGATCCCGCTATCTCCTGGAGCCCAACGTGAAGGACGGCAAGGGAGGCTTGCGCGACCTGCACGTCCTGTTCTGGATCGCCAAGTACCTCTTCCGCGTCGAGCGTTTCGGCGAGCTCGTTGAGCGCGGCGTGCTCAATCGGCACGAGCACGATCGCTTCGCGCGGGCGGAAGACTTTCTCTGGAGGGTCCGTGCCCACCTTCACATCGTCTGCGACCGCGCGGAGGACCGCCTCACCTTCGACCGGCAGCCGGAAATCGCGGCACGCATGGGATATGGGCCACGGCGCGGCAACTTGGCCGTCGAACGCTTCATGAAGCACTATTTTCTTGTGGCGAAGGAGGTGGGCGAGCTCACGCGGGTCTTCTGCGCGGTGCTGGAAGCGGAGCAGCTTCACACTGCGCCGGTCCACCGCTCAGGCACGGCGACGGGACCTGCCCGCGACGGACTGTTCGTCTCCGGCGGGCGCATCGCGGCGGTCGGCGAAGACACCTTCAACGAGCGCCCGGTGCGCCTGGTAACGATCTTTCGCCGGGCGCAAACCGAGGGCCGTGACATTCATCCGGCCACGTTGCGCCTGATACACCAGGGCCATGGGCTGATCACCGCAGAGGTGCGCGACGACCCGGAAGCCAACCGGGCCTTCCGCGCGATCCTTACCGACAGACGCAACCCCGAGAAGATTCTAAGGATGATGAACGAGGCCGGGGTGATGGGCCGCTTTTTGCCGGACTTCGGCCGTGTCGTGGCGCAGACCCAGCTCGATCTCTATCACGTCTACACGGTCGACGAGCACAGCATCCGGGCCGTCGGCGTGCTCGCCGCCATCGAGCGCGGAGCGCTCTCCGACGAGCTCCCGCTCGCCAGCACCCTCATTCACCAGCTGCGGATGCGCGACGTGCTCTATCTCTCGATCCTCTTGCACGACGTGGCGAAGGGACGAGGCGGCGACCACTCGGAGATTGGCGCCGAAATCGCGCGCGACGTCGCCACCCGGCTGGAATTCACGTCGGACGAGGTCGAGACCGCCGCATGGCTTGTGCGCTGGCACCTCTTGTTCAGCATGACCGCGTTCAAGCGTGACCCCAGCGATCCGCGCACCGTCGACGATTTCGTCGGCCGGGTGCGCTCGCTCGAACGCCTGCGGCTCTTGCTGGTGCTGACCGCCGCCGACATCACAGCTGTGGGGCCGGGGCGCATGACAGCCTGGAAAGGCTCGCTCCTGCGCATGCTCTATCACCGGGCCGAGGCGGTCCTGGCCGGCGGCCGCGAGGCCGAGGACCGGGAAGCGCGCGTGACGAAGGCCCGGCAGGCCCTGCGTGCCCGCCTCGAGGACTGGACCGAGCCCGACATCGCGCACTTCGAGGACAGGCTTCCAGATACCTACTGGCTGTCCACCGACAGCGGGATGCAGGAGCGCCACGCCCGCCTCGTGCAAGGCGGGGGCAGGGGGCCCCTGGTCGAGACCCGCATCGATCGGGCCAGGGAAGCGACGGAGATGACGCTGTACACGCCCGATTACATCGGCCTGTTCGCAGCCATTGCCGGCGCGGTGGCGACGTCGGGTGCGAACATCGTCGATGCCCGAGTCTTCACGACCAGCGACGGAATGGCCGTCGACACGATCTGGCTTCAGGCCGCAGATGGCGGCGCGATTCGCGACGAAGAGCGGCTGGAGCGACTCGAGCAAAGCGTGGTCCGCGCTCTTTCCGAGGACGGCGCAGTTGCCCGACGCACAGATGACACGGCCTTCGATGCCGCGCCGCGGCCGGCGCGCTCCGCCCCGATCGCCCTTGAGCCGCATGTCCTCGTCGATAACGGAGCCAGTCGCGGCTACACGGTGATCGAGGTGAGCGCGCGCGATCGCCCGGGGCTTCTCTACGACATTACACGGACGCTCAGTGCGTGCAGTGTCTCGATCGGCTCGGCGCACATCTCGACGGTGGGCTCCCGCGCGGTCGATGTGTTCTACGTGAGGGACCGGTTCGGCTTGAAGCTCTCCCGCGACGCGCAGATTGCGCAGGTGCAGAGCCGCCTGACCGAAATGCTGGCCCGCGACGCAGATGACTTGCCGCGCCGCAGCGCGGTCGGCTGAGCGGCCGTCCACCCGAAGGCCACCAGCGTAGACCATGGCACTCGCCCGCTGGGCCGCGACGGTCGGCGGCTACACCATGGGCTCGCGGGTTCTTGGCTTTCTGCGCGACATCCTGATCGCCTCGGTCCTCGGCGCGGGCCCGGTCGCCGATGCCTTCTTCGTGGCCTTCAAGCTGCCGAACTTCCTGCGGCGGCTGTTTGCGGAAGGCGCGTTCAACGCGGCCTTCGTGCCGCTCTTCGCCGGCACGCTGGAGCGCGACGGGCGCGGGGCGGCCAAGTCGTTCGCCGAAGACGTGCTGACCGTCCTGCTATGGACGCTGCTCGTGCTCGTCATCGCGGCCCAGATCGTGATGCCGTGGCTGATGCACGCACTGGCGCCCGGATTCGCGGACGAGCCCGGCAAGCTCGATTTGACCGTTCAACTCACGCGGCTCACGTTCCCGTACATCCTGCTGATTTCGCTGGTCTCCCTCCTCGGCGGGGTGTTGAACTCGCTCTATCGCTTCGCCGCGGTGGCGGCGACGCCGATCCTGCTCAATCTTTGCCTGATCGGCGCCCTGCTCGGGCTCGCGCGCTGGACCGAGACGCCGGGGCATGCGCTGGCCGTGGGAGTCACGGTTGGCGGCATCGTGCAGTTCGTCTGGCTGATCGTCGCAGCCTCGCGCGCGGGGATGTCGCTCCGCCTACGCCGGCCTCGGCTCACGCCGGGGGTCAAGCGCCTGCTTATCCTCGCCGCGCCGGCAGCCCTCGGCGCAGGCGTGGCCCAGATCAACCTCGTCGTCGACATCATCATTGCCTCATTGCTGCCGCCGGGCTCGGTCTCCTTTCTCTATTACGCCGACCGCGTGAATCAGCTTCCCCTCGGCGTCGTCGGCGTCGCCGTGGGTACGGCGCTGCTGCCTCTGCTCAGCCGTCAACTGCGGGCGGGCGAGACCGGGGAGGCGGTCGGCAGCCTCAACCGGGCGATCGAGATGGCGTTGCTGCTGGCGGTCCCGGCGGCGGTCGCCCTTGTCGTCATCGCGAGCCCCGTCATCGCGGTCCTGTTCGAACGTGGTGCGTTCGGCGTGACGGAGAGCGACGCCACGGCAGGGGCACTGATCGCCTACGCCGCGGGGTTGCCCGCGTTCGTGCTCATCAAGGTGTTGGCGCCCGGCTATTTCGCCCGTCAGGACACCAAGACGCCCGTGCGCATCGCGGTCCTCTGCCTCGTGGTGAATGTCGTGCTGAACCTTGCGCTCATGGGGCCGCTCGCCCATGTCGGGATCGCGTTGGCGACCACGCTCGCCGGCTGGCTCAACGTCGGACTTCTGGCTGCAGGCTTGGTCCGGCGCGGATTCCTCCAGCCGGACCGCAGGCTGATTCGCCGGCTGCCGCGCATGATCGCGGCGTCCGCTGGCATGGCCGTCGTGCTCTGGGCGCTTGCATTTGCCCTGGAAACTGCACTGGAGACGGCGGGCCTGCGCATCGCGGCGCTCGCAGCTCTGGTCGTCGCTGGTCTCGTCGCCTACGGCGCTCTCGCCACAGGCTTGAGGGTCGTAACGATGAGCGAGATGCGCGGGCTCTTGGCCCGGCGACAAGGCGAAAAGCGAAGCCAAGACCAGGGCGAAGGTTGACGGCGCCGCGTGGGGGCGCGATAAGGCGCGCCCCCGGCGGAGCGTTCCTGACATGAAGCGGGTCTTTTCCGGCGTACAGCCGACCGGCAATCTGCACCTCGGCAACTACCTCGGCGCGATCAAGAACTGGGTCGCGATGCAGCGGGAGTACGACTGCATTTATTGCATCGTCGATCTGCACGCGATCACCGTGCCACAGGATCCCGGAGAGCTTACGA
Source organism: Rhodospirillaceae bacterium (assembly GCA_028819955.1). The sequence continues at coordinate 5,255 of JAPPKP010000204.1, forward strand.
ACAACACCCGCGAGGTCACGGCCGGGCTGATCGCCGCCGGGCTCGACCCCAAGACCTGCATCATCTTCAACCAGAGCTCCGTGACGGGCCACGCGGAGCTCGCCTGGATCCTCAACTGCTTTACCCCGCTCGGCTGGCTCAACCGCATGACACAGTTCAAGGAGAAGGCGGGGAAGAAGCGGGACAGCGCGCTGCTTGGCCTCTATGCCTACCCGGTGCTGATGGCGGCGGACATCCTGCTTTACCACGCGACGGCCGTGCCGGTTGGCGAGGACCAGAAGCAGCACCTGGAGCTGTCCCGGGACATTGCCAGTGCCTTCAATCGCGCCTATGAGCGGGATTTCTTCCCGCTGCCCGAGCCGATGATCTTGGGCGCCGCCACGCGGGTGATGAGCCTGAGAGACGGGCGCAAGAAGATGAGCAAGTCGGACGGGTCCGATTACGCGCGAATCAATCTGACGGACGATGCCGACACAATCGCGCTCAAGATCAAGCGCGCGAAGACCGACTCCGAGCCCGGCCTCACCTACGACGCGGATCGGCGACCTGAAGCGGCAAACCTGCTGAACATCTACGCAGCACTCACCGACGAGCCCATCGAGAGGGTGGCTGCCGAGCACTCATTGTTGGGCTTTTCCGACTTCAAGGGCAAGCTCGCCGATCTCGCGATCGAGACGCTTGGCCCGCTCGCCGCGCGCATGCGCGAGCTGTTGGCGGACCCCGGCTATATCGACGACGTGCTCGCCGACGGTGCCGAGCGCGCCCGACACATTGCGGACACCAATCTTGCCGAGGTGCGCCGCATCATGGGGCTGCTCGACGCCTGAGCGGCACCAGGGCGCACTCTGCGTCCCAATTCGGCGAAAAAACTGCACCATTACAGACTTTTCGCTTGCGCAACTTGAGCGTGAGGCGCATGTAACGTGCGCATCCCCACACGCACCACGCTGTTTTTCCGATGGAGATCTATCTCCCAATCGCCGAGCTTTCAGCCAATGCGCTGATCCTGCTCGTGCTCGGCGGCGGGGTGGGTCTGCTGTCAGGCATGTTTGGCGTGGGCGGCGGGTTCTTGATGACGCCGCTTTTGATCTTCCTTGGGGTGACGCCCTCCGTCGCAGTCGGCACCGGCACCAACCTGATCATTGCGTCGTCGGTCTCCGGCACGATGGCGCACTGGCGTCGCGGCAACGTCGATTTTCTCATCGGCGCCCTAATTTCCTGCGGCGGCGCGGGCGGCGCGTGGCTCGGCGCCTACATCTTCAAGCTCTTGAGCGACGCGGGCCAGATCGACCTGGTGGTGTCGCTCTCCTACGTGCTGTTTCTCGGGGTGGTCGGCTGCCTGATGGCAGTGGAGAGCGTGAGGGCCACAGTACGGCGCCAGCGCACGGCGCGCCGCAAGGCGCACCACCACACCTGGATTCACGGGTTGCCTCTCAAGCTGCGCTTCCGGCGCTCGCGTCTCTACGTCAGTGCGATCCCGCCGTTCGTCCTCGGCTTCGTCATGGGCATCGTCGCCTCCATCATGGGCGTCGGCGGCGGGTTCTTCATGGTGCCGGCGATGATCTATCTCATCGGCATGCCGACGGCGGTGGTGGTGGGCACTTCCCTACTCGGCATCATCGTGATCAGCTCGGTCTCATGCTTCGCCCACGCCATTAGCAACAACAATGTGGACATCATTCTTGGCCTCCTGCTGGCGGTCGGCGCCGTCATCGGAGCCCAGTACGGCACGCGGATAGGGGGACGCATCCGGGCGGAGCATCTCCGGGGCCTGCTCGCACTCATGGTTCTCGCGGTCGGCGGTCGGCTGGCGTATTCGCTGGTGGTGATGCCGGACGATCCCTTCGCGGTCGCGCCGCTGTGGGGGAACTGATGCGGCGCATGCTTCAACTGATCGGCATGGCTATTGCCGCGGGCGTCGCGTCAATGCCCGCCGCGGCGCAGGAGCGCGACGGGCCTTTGCTGATCGCGCTCTCCAACCAGAGCATCGAAATCGACTCGAGCTTTGCCGGCACCTCTATCCTGCTGTTTGGCGTGACCGACGTGGCGGGCGACGTCGTGGTCTCCGTGCGCGGCCCAGAGGTACCCGTGGTGGTGCGCCGCAAGCTGCGGTCTGCCGGCGTCTGGGTCAACCGGGAGTCGATCGCCTTTCGCAACGTGCCGGGCTACTACTTCGTCTCGGCCTCGAGGCCGCTCGAAGACATCGCGCCCGAAGAGTTCCTCGACCGCGAGCAACTGGGCTCGAAGCGCCTGTTGCTGGAGGCCATCTGGTTCGACACGTCGGGCGATGCGGATGAATTCCGCGCCGCCCTGCACCGCCACAGGGAGCGCGATTCGCTCTACAGATCGGAGCCGGGCCTCCTGGAATTCATCGACGAGCGCCTGTTCCGAACCACAATCGACCTGCCCGCCCACGTTCCGACCGGCGACTATTTGGTCGAGGCGATGCTCTTGGTCGACGGCCAGGTGCTCAGCACGCGCTCGGCAGCGCTGAGCATCGAGAAGGCCGGCTTCTCGGCGGACATTTCCGCCTTCGCGCGTGAGGACGAGGCCCTCTACGGCATCATTGCTATCGCGCTTGCGCTGGTGGCAGGATGGCTGGGCAGCTTCGCCTTCCGCAAGGGCTGAGGACGCGGCAGGATCGATGCGATGACCGAGCAGGCGCCCCCCGAAGCGGGTGCAGTCCACGTCGCCGGGCAGGTTACCTTCCTTGTCTGCGTCGCGGACGACGGCCATTCCGAGGTCGCAGCACGTTTCGCCGCGTTGCGAGCCAAGAATTCCGGCGGCCAAGTGGCACTCCTTCACGTCGTGCAGCCGCCCGAGTTCCAGCATTGGGCAGCGGTCGGCGAGCTGATGCGGCAGGAGACGCGGGAGGAAGCGGAAGCCCTCCTCCAGGCCATCGCCGCGAAGGTAGAGGACGTCACCGGAGAATCGCCGAGCATGGCGGTGCGCGAGGGCGGAATCGGCGACGAGATCTTGGGCCATATAGAGGAGAACGAGGCGATCAACCTGCTGGTCGTCGGAGCGGCCCCACCCGACCAGGGGCGCGGGTCGCTCATATCGTGGCTGGCCGGACAGCTCGCCGGGCAGCTCAACATTCCACTCGTGGTCGTGCCCGGAAGCCTGAATGAGCAACAGCTTCAGGACCTGACGTAGCCGACTGTGCGGCTGCGCCAGGGGCGAATTCGCGGCTGTGCATAAGCTGTGGATTTTCGAGAGAACGATTTATATTCAAATGGTTAGCCAAGGGGCTTGACCTCGGAAGGAGTCTACACCACGTTTTGAGCGCCCACGATGGGCAGGGTTGGGAAAAGCATGTTCATCCAGACCGAGCGGACCCCGAACCCGGCGACATTAAAATTTCTGCCCGGAGAGGCGGTGATGTCGTCTGGAACCGCGGACTTCCGCGATGTCGAATCGGCGGAGCGTTCGCCGCTTGCGCGGCGGCTTTTTCAGGTCGACGGAGTCACCGGCGTTTTCTTCGGTGGCGACTTCGTCTCTGTCTCCAAGTCCGATGATGCCGACTGGCAGTTGCTGAAACCCGTGATCCTCGGCGTGATCATGGAACACTTCGTGGCGGGACATCCGCTCCTCCTCGACGGTGCCGCAGAGACGGCAGGGGAAGAGATTGAAGATGGTACCGATGCGGAGATCATCGCCCAGATCAAGGAGCTGCTCGATACGCGTGTTCGGCCGGCCGTAGCACAGGACGGCGGGGACATCACCTATCAGGGGTTTCAAAACGGCGTCGTGATGCTTCAACTCCAGGGATCGTGTCAGGGCTGTCCCAGCTCGACCATGACCCTGAAGATGGGCATCGAGAACATGCTGAAACACTACATCCCGGAAGTCGTGGAGGTGCGCGCCGTCTAGTGCGGCTCGTGGCTCCCGGCGAAGCCGGGGGAGGGAGATAGGGCGTCTTGTCGAGTGCCGTGGGGCGAGCCCGCGCCCATGCGCGCAGGGGGAGTGCCCCGAGTTCCGGGCGACGCACGCTCGCGACGTCGCCGGCAAAGTCGGTGAGAGGTCCGAGGGTTGTCCCCCGGCCAGCGCTTGGCGCGCTGGGGTTCGCGGCGCTCGCGGCTCTCGCCACGACCGCGGCCGGCGTCGACCCGATCAAGACGGCCGCTGCCCGAGACGCATCGCCGTTGGGCTTCCTCGCCTCAGGACCAGGGTCAACGACGGTCGCCGTGGCAGAAGCGCCGGCGATCGGGGACGTTTTCCCGACCGCGCCCGACCGCTTGAAGTTTGTCCTCTCTCTGTCGGGGGCGATGCCGCAGGATATTCGTCCGCCCGCAGTGGTTGGCCGGCTTCTCACACTGACTCCCGTGCCTCCCGGCGATCCGCGGCAGGCCGCGTGGCAAGAGGCAACGACGCTGCCTGGGCGGCCGATGACCGCCTCGCCCCGCTACGCGCCGACGATAATGCAGCTTGGGGCGCTGCAGGCTGAAGATCCGCCGCCGCTCCCGCTGATGTCGAAGCCTCGCAAGCAGGTGCATGCTGGCACGATGGACACGATTCCGTCGGTCGTGCTCAAGCCCTCAACGAGGGGCGTTGCGGCTAGCGCCGTCATCGCACGCTTCGAGTCGATCGGTTACGACCTCGACCGCGTGCGGGAAGCAGCCAGCCCCGTGCCGCGCCTCATTCTCGAGTCGCTCCCGCGCGATCTCGCCGACATGTCGCCCGTCAGTGCGAAGAAGCACCTCTTCGTTCAGGCGGTCCTCCCGATCATCCTTCAGGTCAACGAGGAGATCACCTCCGCTCGCTGGCGGTTGGAGCGACTGGCGGACAGGCTCAAACGGGCCGACACGCTCTTTCCCGCCGACCGGGAATGGCTCGTCACAATGGCCGATCTCTATGGAACGGACCCGTTCGACGTGCAGGAGCTTCTGAACCGGATGGACGTCGTGCCGCCCTCGCTGGCGCTGGCACAGGCGGCGGAAGAGTCCGGGTGGGGTACCTCCCGCTTCGCGCGGCAGGGCAACGCCCTGTTCGGTCAATACACTTACAACGCCAAGCCGGGCATTGTGCCCGCGCAGCGGGACGCCGACAGGCGCCATCGCGTGCGCAGCCACGACAATCTGCTCGCGGCGGTGCGCGCCTACGTCCACAACCTCAACAGCCATTGGGCCTATGAGGATTTCCGCCTCCGGCGGGCTCAGCTGAGACACAGCGGCGGCCAACTCGACGGCCACGCCCTCGTCGGGGAGCTGCGCAGCTATTCGGAGCGCCGCGGGGCCTACGTCCAGACCATTCGCCGGATCATTCGGCAGAACCGCCTCGGCGACTTCGACCGGGCGTGGTTGAACGACCGCCAGTGGACGGCGGTGATCGGCCCGCCGAGCAGGCGTCCGCCTATCTGATCGACGCAGCCCGGGCGTCAGGGCGCAACGAACTGCAGGCCGAACCAGTGCCAACGCCCGCCTCCGGCGGGAGCAGTGCAGTTGAGCCGGGCCCGGCCGGGCGGGAACGCCCGGTCTAAGGTTACCTTCACGCGACTACCTTCTTGGTGGTCGAGGGTCGCGCCAACGCCGCCCGACGCAAAGCAAGTGAGACTGTCGCGGTTGGCGAGCGGCGGCTCGATCGTGAAACCGACCGTCGGCGGATTTTCCGTTAAGAGTTGATCTGCTGGCGTCACGGCGCGGGCACCGAGCGGCAAAGTGTCCGCGATCAGCTTGAAGCGATCGATGTCGCCGTAATTTTCGTTCAGAGCGAAGCGCGGGAGGTTCAGCGTGTCCGTATGCGCCCCAACGACGCCCGAGTGCTGCCCAAAGGCCGCAGCGAAACCAAGCTCCTCGACGAGTGCTCGTAGGTCGCTGTTCCACTCTCCGTAGGGGTAAGCGAAGAGCGCGGCGTCTATGCCGAGTTCCTCCTGAATGCGTCGGCGCGCTTTCTCGAGGTCCACCCTGCTTGCAGCGTCGTCGTTCTGCCACATTCGCCCGTGGGCGGCGCCGTGATTGCCCACGGTGACACCTGCCGCAACCAGCTCGCGGAGCTGGTCCCAGCTCATGATTCCCGCGTGGCCCTGATCGACCGGGTCGGTGGAGACGAACACGGTGAACGGGAAGTCCGCCTTCTCGAATCGCGGCCAAGCTTCGATGAAGGTCGAGCGCGTTGCATCGTCGACCGTGATGCCGACGGTACGATCCGGCAGCGGCCCGCCGCCCCTGAGCGCATCGAGAATTTCGGGAACCGGCAGCACGGTATAGCCGCCGCTCGTGAGGTGCTCGATGTGCGCCTCGAACTGGTCGATCGTCACACTCGTCGACGGGTATGCGTCCTCGCCGAAGCGGTGGTATTGCAGGATCACCGCGGAGTCGGCGGCGATGGCGACGGCGTTGCCGGTGGCTGTCGCAGCGGCCATGGCGAAGGCGATGCACGCGGTGCGGCCTGAGCGCAGTAGCCAGTCTAGGGTCATGGAGCCATCAATCCCGTGCCTGCGGCCGAGTCCCAAAGCAGGGGATAGCGGCGCGGCGTGAAAAGCTGATAGTGCCACCACTCATTGAGATAGTGATCCCAACCGGCCGATGCCATCAGGCCGAGCAATAGCATTCTGTTGCGCTGGGCCGCCGGTGTTGGCCGGGAGCTGCCATGGAACGCGCGGGGTGTCAGGTCGTCGAAGCCGGTGCCCATGTCGAGCGGCACGCCGGTCTCTCGATCCGCGAGGCTCAGGTCCACCGCGACGCCCCGCGAGTGCGGCGATCCGCGCCGCGGGTCCGCGAGAAAGGTAGGGTCCGGGCATTGCCGCCAGAGCGCCCACTGCGCCTCCACCGGGCGATAGCCGTCGAAGACGATCAGTTTCAGGCCCTGGCCTGCAGCGAGGTCGATGGCGCGGCCGAGCAGTGCTGCAGCGTCGCGGTGAAGGTAGCACGCCGCTCTCTGGTAGATCGGGCGGCCGGTGACGTTGTCGTCGGTCGCGTAGGCGAGCGCAAGAGATACGTCGAAGCGAGACGGTGCGATCTCGACCAGATCGGTCATGGGCCCCAAGGTGTCGCGGATGCAGTCAAGCGCAACAACTCTAACACCGGTTTGGCCGGAGTTGCATGGTTGCAGCCGTGGCCAGGGGGGTGTTAGAGCCGCGGCGAGCGGACGCACTGCAGCCGGCGGCTGATGGGCCTGAACGGATGACATTGTTGGGTTTCGACACGGCGACGAACGCCTGCTCGGCCGCGCTCTTGGCCGACGGGGAGGTGACGGCCTTCCGGTGCATCGAGGCGGGCGGCAAGCATGCGGAAGCGCTCGTGCCCCTGCTCCGCGAAGTCTCCGCTGAGGGGGGCGTCCCGCTCGCCGCGGTGGACCGGTTCGCCGTCACGGTCGGGCCCGGCTCGTTCACCGGGATTCGGATCGGCCTGGCGACGGCACGCGGTCTCGCGCTCGCGCTGGAGCGGCCCTTGATCGGGCTCTCCACGCTTGAAGTTCTGGCCGCAGGCGTTCCTGCAGCGGAGCGCCACGGCTCGATATTGGCCGCGCTCGATGCCGGGCGGGGGCGTCTCTACGCCCAGCTTTTCACCCCCTCGCTGGAAGCGCTTTGCGAACCCCGGGCACTCGATGCGGAGACGTTGCCCAATATCGTGGCGGAGGCGGGGCAAGGCGGCCCGCTCATGGTCGTTGGCACCGGGCAGGCGGTCGCGCTCGCGGCGCTGGCGTCAGAGCTAGAGGCCCGCCCGGCTCCAGGCTCGCCCACGCCCGATGCCCGCGTGCTGGTACGCCGTGCCGCCGCCCGCGCCGAACCGGGAGGAGGAGACGCTGCCGTGCGGCCGCTCTATCTGCGCGAGGCCGGCGCGCGGCCGCGGACCCGCTCCGACGGAGAGCCGTTGCATGGCTGAGCGACCGGGCGTCGCGGCGGCCCCCATTCAAGCGATTCGCCCGGGCGATCCTGCCCGCTGCGGCCGGGAGGGACGACCGCTCAGGCGGGGCGCGGGGCCCAGAAGCGTTTCCTGATCGGCGGGGTGAGCTTGCCGCTGATCGCGCGGGAAACCCCGTCTGCGATCGCAGCCTGGCAGGCTTCTGCCATCTCCTTGCGGGAGCTAAACTGCTCGATGGTCACGGGCTCGTGAAACTGAACGGCAATGGTGGCGTTGCCGAGGCCCGCGACATTCCAGAGGTGGCTGGCAAGCTCCATGTCGCCGTACCAGGCGTAGAACGGCCGGTAGGGTCGTCCCATGGGGATCCCGTTCAGCCGCGTGTAAGCGATCGAGACCGGCTGGACCACCAGCGGCTTGCCCCTGACCGGCTTCTCGGCGATGCCGAAGAAGGCGCTCTTGAATGGCAGCACCCTGTTGCCGTCGTTGCTGGTGCCCTCCGGAAACAGGATCAGGTTGTCGCCGGATTCCAGCCGTGCGGTCATGTTGTCGCGGTGATGGGCAGTGCGGGACACGCGGCGCTCCACGAACACCGTCCGCTGCAGGACGGCGAGAAAGCCGAACAATGGCCAGCCCCGCACTTCGGCCTTGGCTACGAAGCTTCCGGGCAGCACGGCACCGAGGGCTGTAATATCGAGATAGGACGTGTGATTGCAGACGAAGAGGGTGGGTACGGTTCGTGACACCGTGCCGTAGCGCTCGATCCTGAAGCCGAAGATGCGGCAGACGCCCCGGTGCCAGATCATGGGCAGACGCTTCGAGAGCGGCGCCCGGATCGCCATGAGGACCAGCTGAAGCGGGACCAGGCAGACGGTCCAGCCGAAGAAGCGGAAGAGCACGGCAAAGGCGATCATGTGAGCTTGTCCCGGTAGCGCTGGTGCACGAGGTCGGTCTTGACCACGATGCTGACATCGACGCTGCCCCATTGCCAGTCGATCACTCCGCCGTCGCCGATGAAGCCGCTGAGCCCGAGATAGCCCTTGATCAGCGGCGGCACGGCCTTACGGGCGGCCCGCCTGTCCAGCGCCTCCTTGGGGATCAGGTCCAGGTTCACGTAGTGCTCGTCCCTCGCGCGGGGGCGGAGCGCCGGCGGCGCAAGGTGGTAGTGGTAGAGGTAGGAGAGCGGCTCCGCGTGCTCCTGAGGGTCCGTGCCGGGGAAGCTGGCGCAGCCGAACATGATCGGCACGTCGTAGTGCAGCACGTAGGCCGCGTTGCCCCGCCAGAGCAGGGTCAGGGTGGTGCCGTTCCGGTACGCGGAATCGACGCAGGAGCGGCCGAGCTCCAGCAGCTCGCCGGGTTGGGCGACGAGCGCGTCGATATCGTATTCCCAGGATGAGTAGAAGCCGCCGTGGGTGTCCGCCACCGAGCGCCGGAGCAGCCGGTAGGTACCGACCACCTTGTCGCCGGCGCTGCGGTCGTGGTCGATCACCATGAGATGGTCGCAGTAGTCGTCGAAGCGGTCGAAGTCGCGCTCGCGTGCCGCCATTTCGCCGCTCGGGTCGGCCGCCATCTCCTCGTAGAACACGCGATAGCGCAGCGCCTGGACGGCGTCCACATCCGCGGTCGATCGGGCCAGGCGGACCTCAAGGCTCCCGGCGACGATCCCGGCCATGAAATCATCGTCGGTCATGGGCTCCCGCTTAGGCTAATCCTCGGGCGTGTCCAACGGGACAGCGTAGAGCTCCAGCCGGTGATCCACGAGCTTGTAGCCGAGCGCCTTGGCCACGGCGGCCTGGAGTGCCTCGATCTCTTCGTTTTGAAACTCCACCACCTTGCCCGACGTGAGGTCGATCAGGTGGTCGTGGTGCTCGTCGGGATGCTCCTCGTAGCGCGCCCGGCCGTCGCGGAAATCGTGGCGCTCCAGCAGGCCGCACTCCTCGAAGAGCCGCACCGTGCGATAGACCGTCGCTAGGCTGATGCGGGGGTCGATGGCCGTCGCGCGCCGATAGAGCCCCTCCACGTCGGGATGGTCCGTCGCGTCAGAGAGGACGCGCGCGATCACGCGCCGCTGCTCGGTCATCTTCAGGCCGATCTCGGCGCAGCGCTTTTCGAGGTTCGATGGCGGCACGGGGGCCTGCTTCTCCGCGACCGTGTAACTGGCGGCATTATAGGTCAGCACGGCGCCCAATGCGACCGCCGCCGCCCGAATGCCGGCTCCCGCGGTGGCAATCGCGGGCCGATTGCCCTAGGTTTCCTCCACCGGAACGTCAAGCGCCCGGCGGCACAGCTTCATGGCCAACCCAAAGCCCGAGCTTTCGAAGCAGCAGATCCTCGAATCCATCGGCCGGATCGTCTCCGAGGGCGCGGGAGGCCCGCCCAGCCCGGACCATGGCGCACCGCCGGAGGCCGCACCGGCGCCGGAGGCGGCCGGGGGCGAGGACGAGCACGACATCCTGGACCTGGTCGAGATGGTGGACGAGCAGGGCAACGTGATCCATCTGGACCGGGTGCGCGAGGGCGTGCCGGATGCGGCGAAGGAGGGCCCGGCCAGCGAGGCGCAGGTGCTGGAAACGCTCCGGCCGATGCTGCAGGCGTGGCTCGACACCCACATGCCGCCCATCGTCGAGCGTCTGGTGAAGCGCGAGCTCGAACAGGCGTCGAGCCGCGCCAAGTCCGAGTGAGGCGTTCCCGCAGGGTGGCGCCCTGCCTTCCGCTCTAGCCCCATCTCCCCGAAACGGTTACGAGACGACGATGCTGGAGAAGACCTATCGGCCTGCCGATTTCGAGGGCCGCCTCTACGACCTTTGGGAGAAGAGCGGCGGCTTCGCCGGGCGCGCGGGCGCGGGCGCGCCCTGGTGCGTGATGATGCCGCCGCCGAACGTCACCGGCAGCCTGCACATGGGGCACGCGCTCAACAACACGCTGCAGGACGTGCTCACCCGCTACCGCCGCAAGAGGGGCCGCAACGCGCTCTGGCAGCCCGGCATGGACCACGCGGGGATTGCGACGCAGATGGTGGTGGAGCGTCAGCTTGCGGAGGAAGGCACGGACCGGCGCAGCCTCGGCCGCGACGCCTTCATCGAACGGGTCTGGTCCTGGAAGGCCGAGTCCGGCGGCGCCATCGGGCGCCAGCTCCGCCGCCTCGGCGCCTCGCCCGACTGGTCGCGCGAGCGCTTCACCATGGACGAGGGCCTGAGCCGGGCGGTGATCGAGGTCTTCGTTACCCTCTACCGGCAGGGCCTGATCTACCGCGACAAGCGCCTGGTCAACTGGGACCCTGTGCTGGGCACCGCGATCTCCGACCTGGAGGTCGAGCAGCGCGAGATGCCGGACGGCAAGCTCTGGCACATCCGCTATCCGCTGGAGGGGCGGCCCGGCGAACACGTCGTCGTCGCCACCACCCGGCCCGAGACCATGCTGGGAGATACCGCCGTCGCCGTGCACCCCGAGGACGAGCGCTACCGGGGCCTCGTCGGCAGCCGCGCCGTGCTGCCGCTGGTCGGCCGCTACCTGCCCATCGTCGCCGACAACCACGCCGATCCCGAGCAAGGATCGGGCGCGGTCAAGATCACGCCGGCCCACGACTTCAACGACTTCGAGGTGGGCCGCCGGCACGACCTCGATATCGTCAACGTGTTCGACGCCGAAGCCCGGATCAACGAGAACGCGCCCGAAGCCTACCGCGGGCTCGAACGGACGGAGGCGCGCGCGCGCGTGCTCGCCGACCTCGAAGCGCAGGACCTGATCGAGGCGATCGAAGCGCATCTCCACACCGTGCCCCACGGCGACCGCTCCGGCGCTGTGATCGAGCCGTGGCTCACCGACCAGTGGTACGTCGATGCGAAGACGCTGGCCAAGCCCGCGATCGAGGCGGTCGAGGACGGCCGCATCCGCTTCGTGCCCGAGCGCTGGACCGGCACCTACTTCGAGTGGATGCGCAACATCCAGCCCTGGTGCATCTCGCGCCAGCTCTGGTGGGGCCATCGCATCCCGGCGTGGTACGGGCCCGACGGCCAGGTCTTCGTCGCGACTACCGAGGCCGAGGCGGAGGAGCAGGCGGCGCAGCACTACGGCGGGCCCGAGCCGCTCAGCCGCGACGAGGACGTGCTGGACACCTGGTTCTCATCGGGCCTCTGGCCGTTCTCGACCCTCGGCTGGCCCGAGCGCACGGAGGCGCTGGAGACCTACTACCCCAACGACGACATGATCACGGGCTTCGACATCATCTTCTTCTGGGTCGCCCGCATGGTGATGCTCGGCATGCACTTCATGGGCGATGTCCCCTTCCGCACCGTCTATATCCACGCCCTGGTGCGCGACGAGAAGGGGCAGAAGATGTCCAAGAGCAAGGGCAACGTGATCGACCCGCTCGCGCTCATCGACAAGTACGGTGCCGATGCGCTCCGCTTCACGCTGGCGGCGATGGAGGCGCAGGGCCGCGACATCAAGCTCGCCGAGAGCCGGGTCGCCGGCTACCGCAACTTCGCCACCAAGCTCTGGAATGCGGCACGCCTCTGCGAGGCGAACGGGTGCAGACCCGTCCCCGGCTTCGATCCCGCGCGCTGCGAGCAGCGCGTAAACCGTTGGATCGTAGGCGAGGCCGCCCGCGCCGCCCGCGACGTGACCGCCGCGCTCGACTCCTACCGCTTCGACGCGGCGGCGGGTGCGGTCTACCACTTCACCTGGGATGTCTTCTGCGACTGGTACCTGGAGTTCTCCAAGACCACGCTCGCGGGCCCCGACGGGCCGGCGAAGGAGGAGACCCGCGCCGCCTGCGCCTGGGTGCTGGATACCATCTTGGGCCTGCTCCACCCCTTCATGCCCTTTGTCACCGAGGAGCTCTGGGGCCGGATCGACGAGGGCAGGGCAGGCACCCTGATCACTGCGCCCTGGCCTTCGTTCGACGAAAGCATCGGCGACGCCGACGCCGCCAGCGAAATGGACTGGGTGGTGCGGCTGGTCACCGCCGTTCGCGCCGTCAGGGCCGAGATGAACGTGCCGGCCGGTGCCCGCATTGCGCTGGGCTTGCGCGGCTCCGCCCCGGAGACTGCGGCGCGGCTCGTCCGCCACCGCGAGGTCATCGCGCGCCTCGCCCGACTCAGCGAGGTCGAGGTTCTGGACGGTGAGGTGCCGCCCGGCTCCGTGCAGATGATGCTGGACGAGGCGACTATCGTCCTCCCGCTTGCCGGCGTGATCGAGTTCGACAAGGAGCGCGCGAGGCTCGACCGGGAGCTCGGCAAGGTGGGCAAAGAGCGCGCCAAGCTGGAGAGCAAGCTCGAGAACGAGCAGTTTCTGGCGCGGGCGCCGGCCCACGTGGTCGAGGAGCAGCGCGGGCGCCTCGACGAGGCCTGCACGGCCGAGGCCCGACTCAAGGCGGCGCTGGAGCGCATCGCGGCGTCATGAGATCGCGTTCGCCTTTAGCCCGCATTTGTCAAATGAAACTGTATCGGACAGTACCCATACTAGGTTGATGCGAGGCGGTCTATTGTGTAGTTTGTTGCCAAATCAAGAGGCTAGGATACGATGGCCTTCTTGCCCCGAACGGCCTCGACTCGGAAGCCCGGAGTTGAGCTTGCCCGAGAAGGCAGTTCACGCACCAGTCGGGTTGGCAACTTCCTGTAGACGACCGACCAACTCCGAGTTGAACAGGGACTTTGGTTTGGCGGAAGTCACACCGGAACGCGCAACGTGTTTTCTCTGGTAGACGGTAATTCTTCCGAGTGTTTCGAGGTCGGGAACGGAACGCAAGAATGCGATGCCGCGAGACAAGGGAAGTGGGCCCCATGACTGAAGTGCCAGGAATGGATGAGCTAAAGAAGAACATTAAGGCGTATGATGCCATAAGGGAAGAGTTGGAGCGAGATCATTTCGGTCGAATTGCTGTATTCCACGATGGAAATTTAGTGTCCATTTACAACGACCGAAATGATGCGTACGACATAGCCTGCGAGAAATACGGTTTGGGTAATTTCTCGCTCAAGCAAATCGGGGAGAGCCCAGGATCGTTTGGCGGTATGGCCATGTATCTTGATTTCGTTTCTGTCCAGACGTAACAATGCCTACGTTTCGCGGTGTACTGGACGAGCGACAAATCTTGTTGAGCGTTTGGGTTTCTAATCCTAGCCCAAACGCCAATATAGCGAACTCCTACAGAGCACTGTTGGACACAGGCGCCACAATAAGCGCCATTTCACCCAACGTGTTGGCGGAGTTGCAGCTGAGCCAAGACGGGTGGATGCCGATTGATGGTGTACATGCCACGGACGATCTTCCTACGTGTACAGTAGGCATCCATGTGCCGATAACTGAACTGTCGCAAGATCGGCGACCACCGCAAACCTTGATGCGTGGACAGAATAGAATGAAAGTTACCATTATGGGCCACCAGCCGAAGAGATTTGACGTGCTTCTAGGGATGGACTTGCTATATGAGTTTCACTTATCGGTCTACCAGGACCAATTCGTTATCAGCATTTGAGTTGTCGCTGTCTGACCATTTTCCCGCCGTGACCGCACGCGCGGCTTGACCCCGGCCCATCGGGGCGAGTAAGCCGTGCGCCGGCAGGCTCGGTCTATCGGGACCGGCCCAAGCGGATTTTTGGCGCGCCGCCCCCAGCGGGTGGGCGGTGCGAGGGGGAAGGGCGCCATGAGCACGAAGTTCGACAAGTCCAAGCTGCCGAGCAGGCACATCACCGAGGGGGCCAAGAGCGCCGCGCACCGGTCGTTCTTCTACGCCATGGGTGTCTCCCGCCAGGCGATGAGCCGGCCCATCGTGGGGGTCGCCACCACCTGGAACGAGACCGCGCCCTGCAACATCACGCTGCGCCGCCAGGCGCTGGCGGCGAAGGCGGGCGTGGACGAGGCCGGCGGCACGCCGCGCGAGTTCACCACCATCACGGTGACCGACGGCATCGCCATGGGCCACCAGGGCATGAAGTCCTCGCTGGTCTCGCGCGACGTGATCGCGGATTCGGTCGAGCTCACCATGCGCGGCCACTCCTACGACGCGCTGGTGGGCATCGCCGGCTGCGACAAGTCGCTGCCCGGCATGATGATGGCGCTGGTCCGGCTCAACGTGCCGGGCGTCTTCCTCTACGGCGGCTCCATCCTGCCGGGGCGTTTCCGCGGCAAGGATGTCACGGTGATGGACGTCTACGAGTATTACGGCAAGCTCAACCAGGGCGACGTCACAGAGGAGGACCTGGCCGAGATCGAGGCCGTGGCGTGCCCCTCCGGCGGCTCCTGCGGCGGGCAGTTCACCGCCAACACCATGGCCTGCGTCTCCGAGGCCATCGGCCTTGCGCTGCCGCATTCGGCCGGCGCGCCGGCGGTCTACGAGTCGCGCGACGAGTTCGCCGTGGCCTCCGGCACGTGCGTCATGGACCTGATCGAGAAGAACCTGCGCCCGCGCGACATCGTGACCCGCAAGGCGATGGAGAACGCGGCGACGGTGGTGGCGGCCACCGGCGGCTCCACCAACGCGGGCCTGCACCTGCCCGCGATCGCGAACGAGGCGGGGATCGACTTCGATCTCGCGGCGGTGGCGGAGGTGTTCAAGCGCACCCCCTACATCGCCGACCTCAAGCCGGGCGGGCGCTACGTGGCGAAGGACCTGTTCGAGGTGGGCGGCGTGCCCATCGTGCTCAAGGCGCTGCTCGAGGGCGGCTACCTGCACGGCGACTGCATGACCGTGACCGGCAAGACGCTCGCCGAGAACCTCGCGGACGTATCCTTCCCCACCGCGCAGGACGTGGTGGTGCCGACCTCCGCGCCCCTCTCGCCGACCGGCGGCGTGGTCGGGCTCAGCGGCAACCTCGCGCCGGAGGGCGCGATCGTGAAGGTGGCCGGGCTCACGCGGCTCCGTCACGTAGGCCCTGCGCGCTGCTTCGACACCGAAGAAGAGGCGATGAAGGCCGTCGTCAGCCGCGACTACCGCTCGGGCGACGTGATCGTGATCCGCTACGAGGGGCCGAAGGGCGGCCCCGGCATGCGCGAGATGCTGGCGGTCACCTCGCAGATCTACGGCCAGGGCAAGGGCGAGGAGGTCGCGCTCATCACCGACGGCCGGTTCTCCGGTGCGACGCGGGGCTTCTGCATCGGCCACGTGGGGCCAGAGGCCGCGGTGGGCGGCCCCATCGCGCTGCTCAATGACGGCGACCAGGTGACCATCGACGCGACCAGCGGCGAGCTCAGCGTCGCTCTCTCCGACGCGGAGCTGGCGGAGCGCCGCAAGTCCTGGACCGAGCGCTCGCACGACTATCAGGCGGGCGTGCTCTGGAAATACGCGGCGACCGTGGGCCCCGCCTACCAGGGTGCGGTGACGCATCCCGGCGGCGCGGCGGAAACCCATTGCTTTGCGGACATTTGATGGCTTGCGCATTCACGGCTCGCTCGCATCGTATGACTGACGTCAGCCCCTCATCGTCATGCCCGGCCCCCGGATCGAGTCCGTGGGTGATCCGGGCATCTCGTCGCACCGGACCAGTGGATGGCCGGGTCAAGCCCGGCCATGACGGTAGGGGGTGCTCGGATAGCCCGCGCTTACTTCCGGTACGGTTTTCGAGGCGATGACCAAGGACAGCGGCGACAAGGGGCGCTACCGGGACGAGACGCTGCTCTCGGTCATGGGGCGCGACCCGGCGGCGAACC
>JAPPKP010000286.1 GCA_028819955.1 Rhodospirillaceae bacterium
TAAGCCGCGCGCCGACCTGCAATGGATCGGCAAGAGCATGAAGCGGGGGGAGGACCCGCGCCTCCTGGTCGGCAAGGGCATCTACACCGACGATGTCAACGTGCCGGAGATGGCGCACGCCGCGGTGCTGCGCAGCCCCCATGCTCATGCTCGGATCGTCTCCATCGACGTGAGCAAGGCGGCCGCGCTCCCCGGCGTGCTCTGCGTGATGACCGGCGCCGATGCGGCCGAAGTCTGCGATCCGCTCCCCACCTGGGCGAGCCCGCCGGTGCTCCAGGCGGTGATCGCCCACGACCGGGTGCGCCACGTCGGCGAGGCCGTGGCGGCGGTGGCGGCGGAGGATCGCTACATCGCCGAGGACGCGTGCGACCTGATCGAGGTCGAGTACGAGCCGCTGCCCCCTGTGGTCGATCCGGAGGAGGCGCTGACCTCCACCGGCGATGCCGTCCTGCACCCCGAGCGCGGCGACACCAACATCGCGCTCGAGCGCACGCTCACCTTCGGGCCGGTGGAGGAGGACTTTGCCGCCGCCGACCTGGTGATCGAGCGCCGCTTTCGTTGGCCGCGCTCAGGCGGTCAGCCGCTGGAGACGGTGGGCGCGGTCGCGAGCTTCGACGAAGGCGCGGGGCGGTTCACCATCCAGTGCAACACCTCGATGTACAACTACTGCGGCTGGATGATCGCGAGCACGCTCCGCGTCGCGCCGCACAAGCTCAACATCGTGCCGACGCTCGCGGGCGGCAGCTTCGGCAGCAAGATGTTCGTGCACAAGGTCCCGGTGCTGGCGGCGGTGCTGGCGCGCGCGGTGGGCCGGCCGGTCAAGTTCATGGAAGACCGGATCGACAACACCACGAGCTGCGACAACCACGCCTCCGACCGGGTCTACTACGCCAAGCTCGCGCTCAAGCGCGACGGCACGTTGCTCAGCCTCAAGACCCGGATCATCGACGACTACGGTGCCTATCTGCAGTTCGGCGTGGGCCAACACGGCAACGCGCTCTCGCAGTGCGTCGGCCCCTACCGCATCAACAGCGTCGAGGTCGATCTCGCCGCGGTGCTCACCAACAAGTGCCAGCAGGGCGCCTATCGCGGCTTCGGTTCCGAGGTCGCGAACTTCGTTATCGAGCGCCTGGTGGACGCGGCGGCCGACGAGCTCGGCGTCGACCGGATCGCGCTCAGGCGCCAGAACTTTATCCAGCCGGACCAGTTCCCCTACCTGATCCCGACCGGGAACATGTACGACAGCGGCAACTACCAAGCGGTCCTCGACGAGACGCTGAAGCTCGCCGATGTGGAGGGCTGGCGGGCGAAGCAGGCCGAGGCCCGGGCGCAGGGGCGCTACATCGGCATCGGCGTCGCCACCTGTCAGGAGCGGAGCGTCTTCAGCGCGACCGAGTTCTGGATGTGGAACCTGGAGCCCGGCGTCGAGTGGACCAGCTCGCCCGACGGGGTCTCAGTCAAGATCGACCCCACCGGCAAGGCCTTCGTCACTCTGCACTCGCCCTTCTGGGGCAACAGCCCGGAGACGGTGGCAGCCCAAGTGCTGGCCGAGCAGCTCACCATCGACCCGGCGGATATCGAGATCACCTATTCGGACACCGACCAGGGCCTCAACTCGACCGGGCCGGGCGGCAGCCGCTTCACGGTCATGGTGACCGGCGCCATCGTCGGCGCCGCCGGCCAGATCCGCGAGAAGCTGCTCCGCATAGCCGCCCACCTGATGGAGGCGGACGTTCGCGATCTCACGCTTCAGGACGGCGTGGTGCAGGTCAAGGGCGTGCCCGACATGAAGATGAGTATTGCCGAGCTTGCCGACAAGGCGCACTACTACCGGCTCAGCATGCCCGAGGACCTCGATCTCACCAGCGGGCTCGACGCGACCTACGTCTACGACCACCCGGTGACGACGCTGCCGGACCCCGACGAGCGCCACATGGGCATCTTCTACCCGATCATGGGCCATAGCTGTCACATCCCCGTGGTCGAGGTGGATATCGAGACCGGGCAGGTGCACTTCCTCCACTACGCCGCCGTGCACGACTGCGGCACGATGGTGAACCCGATGACGCTGGAGGGGCACATCAGAGGCGGCACGGTGAACGGCATCGGCACGGCGCTCTTCGAGGAGTTCAGCTACGACGAATCCGGCCAGCTCACCACCGCGCTCTGGACCGATTATCTGATCCCGACGATCAAGGAGTCGCCCCCCGATATCGTCGTCGGCCATGTCGAGACGCCGTCCCCCTTCACCGAATACGGCGTGAAGGGCGGTGGCGAGGGCGGGCGCATGGGCGGCCCGCCGGCGATCGCGGCCGCCATCGAGGATG
>JAPPKP010000025.1 GCA_028819955.1 Rhodospirillaceae bacterium
GGGGAGGAGAGGGAGAGAAGGCGGCGCCGCTTTCGTTCCCCCTCCTCCCGGGAGGAGGGGGACAGGGGGAGGTGGGCGCGGTTCGAGCCGCCGTGCCCCCGTAAGGTCGGATACTGCTCTAAGTGGGATATGTGGGATTGAGTGAGACAAGTGGGATTCGCCGGGATTAAGTGGGATTAACTGGGATAAGTGGGACGTCGTGCGAGCCCGAAAGGTCTCGCGCGCGGAATACAAGGCCGCGGGCGTAGTATTGGTTTCCGCTCGTTCGACTGTCCCGCGATTGGCGACCCGAGTGCTCGTGCACCGCATGTCGCGATAGTGGGGCGGGCGGCTGGCGCTGTGCACCGAACCATGGTCCGGTGCGACGAAGGGCTACGCCCTCCCGTCCGTCGCCGCCGAACAGATTAAGGCCGCGATTTCAAGCCCGCCCTAAATCCGTTCCGAGAGCCAGATCGCGAGCCGGGTGCCGCGCTTGACTGCGGCGGAGAGCGCCTCGTATCCCGGCGCCTGCTCGGCCCCGTGGGCGAGGCCGGTCTCGCGGTGCCGGGCCTCGTCGGCGCCGAACTCCTCGAGGGTCTGGCGCAGGTCTGCCTCGTCCTCGCCGAGGCGGCGCGCCTGGCCCGCGTAGTGCTCCTCGATCACCTCTTCCACCGCGACGGTGCACGCCATCGCCGCCCGCTCGCCCAGCAGCGCGCTCGCGGCACCCAGCGCGAAGCCCGCGACGTGCCAGACCGGAGAGAGCGCGGTGGGCCGCACCCGGCGCTCGACCAGCAGATTGTCGAAGGTATCCAGGTGCGCCTGCTCGGCGTCGGCCATCTCGCGGATCGCGGGTCCGGCGCCGCTCTTGCCCAGCACCGCAAGCTGGCCGTCGTAGATCCGCCTGGCGCCGTACTCGCCGGCGTGATCGACCCGGATCATGCGGGCGATCAACTCCTCCCGCGTCGGGTCGCCGGGCAGGCGGTCCTCGCCGGTGACGGCGGGCCGCGCCTCTTCGCGCGTCTCGTCCTCGGTCATGTGCCCGCCCTCCAGAGCCGGACCGCGCCGAAGGCCGCCACCCCCGCCATGACGGCCGAGGCGATGGCGTTCCAGCCTGCGAGCGAGACCCCGATCAGCGACCACGGCACCTCGTCGCAGCGGGTGAGCGGCGCGTCCATGATCTGGGCCTTGATGTCCTCGAGCGAGCCGCCGCTCATGGGCGCGGCGCACGCGCTCGCGAACCAGCCCTGCTCGACGCCGACATGGTAGACCCCGTAGCCGCACGTCACCAGCAGCGCAAAGCCGCAGAGCGCGAGCAGCCCCGCGCGTGCCCGGCCGCCCGCGACCAGGGCGGCGGCGAGCCCCAGCCCGAAGACCGCGAAGTGAGGATAGCGCTGGATCAGGCAGAGCGGACAGGGCGCGAGCCCGCCCACGTGCTGAGAGAGATAAGCGCCGAGCAGCAACGCGGCGCTCGCCGCCGCGACGAGCAGGGGAATGGCGCGGCCGGCCGCCCACCGCGGCATCGTCGCGACCACGGTCTACGCGGCGGCGCCTGCCGGCTGGCGCCGCACGAACGTGGTGCTGGTCATGGTCATCACCACCTCGTCGCGCTGGTTCAGCACGTCCATCCGGTAGCGCACGATGCCGCGCTCGGGCCTGGATCGCGACGCCCGCACCTCGAGCAGCTCGCCGGTCGATCGGATCGTGTCGCCGGGGCGGACCGGCTGCACCCAGCGAAGCTCCTCCACGCCGGGCGAGCCCAGAACGGCCTCCGGCGCGAACACCCGCGCCTGGACCATCATGCGGAGCGCCGTGCCGATAGTCTGAATGCCGCTCGCGATGAGCCCGCCGTAGGGTCCGGCCTCGGCGTAGGCCTTGTCGATATGGAAGGGCTGCGGGTCGTACTGGAAAGCGAAATCGACGATCTCCGCCTCGCTCAGGGTCTTGCCCAAAGATTCGAACCGCATGCCGGGCGCCATATCGTCGAATTGCCAGTCGTACATGGGAACCCCTGATGACCCGTGTCTAATCTAGAGCGTACCCGTTTTAGACGGAACCGTATCCGGCGTTTCGGATGTAGTTCTGGCATTCGCTGGGCTCGATGGTGGCGATGAGTTGGCCGAGATCCCCGCAGCGGCCAGCAGGTCCCGAAGCCGGTCGATGGTCAGATGCGGCGTCTCGGCGACAAGCCTGTGAACCAGCTCCCGGTGCGGCTCCAGGAGCCAGGGGCGGTGACCGCCGACCTTGCCCGGCACCACGCTCCCCGTCGCCCGGAAGCGCGCGACCCACTTCGGCACCGAGGAGACGCTGACACCGAAGCGCGCCGCCACCTGGCGGATCGGC
>JAPPKP010000280.1 GCA_028819955.1 Rhodospirillaceae bacterium
AGGTCGAAGCCCGCCGCCTCGCAGGCGATCATCGCATCGCGCGTGCGCCGGGCGACGCCGCCCAAAGTGCCGCTCGCCGGCGTGGCGCGGATGAAGCTCTTCTCGCTCCGCGCAAGCTCCGGCATCCGCGTCTTGTCGCCCAGGATCGAGCCGCCGGAGCGCTCGCTGGAGGGGTCGATCGCGAGCACCGCGATCCTGTGGCCGGCCGCGATGGCGCGCGTGCCGAAGGCCTCGATGAAGGTCGACTTGCCCACGCCCGGCGCGCCCGAGATGCCGAGCCGCACGGCCCTGCCCGCGTGCGGCAGCAACGCCTGAAGCAGGTCCTCCGCCGGCTCGCGGTCCTCCTCCCGCGTCGATTCGATGAGGGTGATCGCCGTGGCCAGCGCCCGCCGGTCGCCCGCGAGGATGTCCGCGACCGGCGGCACCCGGCCGGGGCCGTGCGGGCGCGCGGTCATGGCGCAGGATTCTCGTCGGGCGCAGCGGTCGTCGCCTCTTCGGCCAGGCCCCCCTCGTCGGCAAGCCGCTGCTCGAGCTCCTCCCTGAGCTCGGCGGTCTCCTGCTGGCGCCACCACATCTCGGCGTAACGGCCATCGCGCACCAGAAGCTCCGCGTGGCGCCCGCGCTCGACGATGCGGCCTTCGTCCAGCACCAGGATCTGGTCGGCGTCGATGACCGTGGAAAGGCGGTGCGCGATCATGAGCGTCGAGCGGTCGCGGCTGACCTCCCGCAGACTCGCCTGGATCTCCTTTTCGGTCTGCGAATCGAGGGCCGAGGTGGCCTCGTCGAACAGCAGAATACGGGGATTCTTGAGGATCGTGCGTGCAATCGCCACCCGCTGCTTCTCGCCGCCCGAGAGCTTGAGGCCGCGCTCGCCCACCATGCTCTCGTAGCCGTCGGGGAGCGCCGCGATGAAGTCGTGGATGTGGGCGAGCCGCGCCGCCTCCTCCACCTCCTCCCGGCTCGCGTCGGGCCGGCCGTAAGCGATGTTGTAGTAGATCGTGTCGTTGAACAGCACGGTGTCCTGCGGGACGATGCCGATGGCCGCGCGCAGGCTCTCCTGGCTCACGTCGCGCACGTCCTGGCCGTCGATCCGGACGCGGCCGGCCTCGATGTCGTAGAAGCGGAAGAGGATGCGCGAGATGGTCGACTTGCCGGCTCCGCTCGCGCCGACGATGGCCGTGGTGGTTCCCGGCGGCACGCGGAAGCTGATGCCGTCGAGGATGCCGCGCCGCTTCTCGTAGCGGAAGCGCACGTCCTCGAACTCGATGGCGCCGGCCGTGACGTCGAGCGGCGGCGCGTCCGGCGCGTCCTCGATCTCGCGCTCCACCGTGAGGATGACGAACATCGCCTCCATGTCGGTGAGCGACTGCTTGATCTCGCGGTAGACGAAGCCCAGGAAGTTGAGCGGGATGTAGAGCTGGAGCAGGTACGTGTTGACCAGCACGAAGTCGCCGATGGTCATGGTGCCGGCGGCAACCTCGTACCCGGCCATGATGGTGATGCCGGTGAGCCCGATGGCGATGATGAAACCCTGGCCGATGTTGAGCAGCGAGAGGCTGGTCTTGCTCTGGACCGCCGCCCGCTCGTACTGCCGGCGGGAGACGTCGAAGCGCTGCGCCTCGTGCATCTCGTTGCCGAAATACTTGACCGTCTCGTAGTTGAGCAGGCTGTCGATCGCCTTGGTATTGGCCTCGCTGTCCTTCTCGTTCATGCGCCGGCGGTATTTCAGCCGCCATTCGGTGACCGCGAGGGTGAAGGCGATATAGAAGCCGATGGTGACGAAGGTGATCGCCGCGTAGGTGATGCCGTAGAGGAACCAGAGGATGCCGCAGACCATGGTGACCTCCACCAGGGTCGGCAGGATGTTGAACAGCATGAAGGTGAGCAGGAACTCGATCCCCTTGATGCCGCGCTCGATGGCGCGGCTGAGGCCGCCCGTGCGCCGCTCGATATGGAAGCGGAGCGAGAGCTCGTGGAGATGGTTGAAGACCTGGAGCGCGACGGTGCGGATCGCCCGCTCCGCCACCTTGGCGAAGACCGCGTCTCTGAGCTCCCCGAAGGCGACGGTAAGCACCCGGAGCGCGCCGTAGGCGAGCAGGATCGCCACCGGCACGACGATGACCGCCGTCGTCTCGCCCGAAAGGATATCGACCGCATCCTTGTAGAGGATCGGCACATAGACGTTCGCCACCTTGGCGCCGATGAGAAGGAGGATCGCCAGCACCACGCGGCCCCGCATCTCCAGCGAGCCGCGCGGCCAGAGATAGGGCAGCAGCGTGCGAATGGTGTGCAGGTGCGAGCGTTC